>JALOLQ010000111.1 GCA_025455895.1 Solirubrobacteraceae bacterium | reverse complement strand
TACATCGAGAACGGCAACGTCTGGCTCTCCTCGCCGGACGGCGCGAAGAAGGTCCAGCTGACGACCTCCGGGACGCCCGCGAAGCCGTGGCTCGGCGTCGCTCAGGCGGCCGACGGGCGGACGGCCGCGGTCTTCAACAACGATCCCAACGGCAACGCCCGCAACCAGCGGATCAAGGTCTGGGACAAGCTCGGCAACGAGATCAAGGATCTGACGCTGCAGTCCAAGAACCCCGGTTCCTCGCTCATCGCCCGCCCGATCGCGTTCGAGATCACCGACGACGGCGAGGTCACCGCCAACGAGTTCAGCTACTGCGGGGGCGTCTTCCCGTGCGGATCCTTGATCCGCGGCACGTGGTACACGACGACGAACGTGGAGTTCGGCCTCACGCCGCCGTTCGAGACCTCGGGCGCGCGCCAGGGCACCTTCTTCGGTCGCCGCCTCGTCTTCACCGACGGGTCCGCGGTCAGTGTCCAGCGGGCGCCGAACGCGCCGTTCACCGACGACAGCGACCCCTGGATCTCCCCGAGTGCCGGGTTCGCGCTGAAGCGCGCCGACATCCCCGCGAGCGGCGGCAAGGTCGCGCTCGAGGTGCTCACCGAGGCGCCCGCGCCGGGCCAGCCCAAGAACACGATCTCGGTCCTCCCGTATGCCGGCGACGCCGGGACCGGCGCCGTGGATCCCGCGAACGGCTGCGACCTCGGTGCTCCGGCGGCGAGCGGGAACGCCCACAACGTCGCGTGGTCGCCCGACGGCTCGCAGATCGCCTGGCGCGACGAGCAGGGCCTGAAGGTCGCCGGGGCTCCGGTGCTCCCCTGGCCGGACCCGACCCCGTGCTCGCTGTCCTCGCCCCCGGTGCTGATCACGGCCGCTCCCGCCGACGATACCCCTGAGCCGAAGGACGCCAGCACCTACTTCACCGTCAGCGGTCCCAGCTTCGGCGGCGCCGACGTGGGCGCCATCCTCGCCGCGCGCACGCCGCCCCCGCCCCCCGCTCCCGCGCCGGCGCCCGGGCCCGCCCCCGGAGGCCCGACCGGAACCGGCGGACCGGCCGTCACGCCGCCCAAGGCGCCCACGGGGGCCGCGCTGGCGAAGGGCCTCGCGCTGAACGTCACGAGCACCGCAGCCGGCGCGATCACCGCGCGCGGCACGATCCCGGCGAAGCTCGCGCGGCGCCTGGGCCTCCCCACCACCGTCGCCACCGGGCGCATCGGCGCCCAGCGGGCCGGTCAGAAGCTCACGCTGCGCCTGCGGCTGACCGCCAAGGCGCGGCGCAAGGCCAAGCGGCTGAAGGGCGTGACGCTGACCGTCCGCATCACGCAGGGCGGGAAGACGACGACCCTGCGCCTGAAGCTGCGCTGAGCCCCGGCTACAGGGCGCCCTTGACGGGGTCGCCCTGCGGCAGCGGCGTGCAGAAGTGGATCGCCGGCGGCTCCGCGAGCAGCTCGCCGGCGAGCTCGCCGACCGCGGCCATGTACGGCTGCTGGAAGTGCGACTCGAGCGCGACCTGCGAGGTCCAGCGCTCGACCAGCACGAGCCGGTCCGGGTCGGCGTTGTCGCGGTGCAGCGCGTACGTCAGGCAGCCGGCCTCGCCGTGCGTCTGCTCGATCACCGGTCGCAGGCCCGCGAGCACCTCGTCCGCCCGGCCCGGCTTCGCCCGGAACACCGCCACCACGACCACGCCGCTCATGACGCCACCTTACCCCGCGCGGCGGGACCGGCTCAGACGACCTTGACGATCCGGCTGCGCTGGCGCTGCCCGCGCGGGGAGGTCTGCGTGATCCGCAGCCGGTAGGCGCCGGGCCGGGCGCTCGCGCCCTTCTCGGGCACGAGCAGCAGCGCCTGGGCCAGGGTGCGGCCCATGCCCGTGGCGACCGTGCGCCCGCTGCGGCGCAGCTCGACGCGGGCCCACGTGGCGCCGCGCTGGGCGGCCTTGGCCTGGCGGCGCAGCCGGCTCGGCGTCGGGGACGGCGCCGGCGGGGCGGGCTCGCTCGCCGTCGGCGCGGGCGCCGCCGGGGCGGCAGGCTCCACGGCCGGCGGCGGGTCGCCCCCGCCGGGCGGGGGGTCGACGGGCGGGGACACCGGGGGCGGCGTGCCCGCACCGCCCGGCCCGGCGAGCCAGCGCACGAGGTGGTCGGCGCTGTCGGCCACGAAGACGTCACCGGCGGCGGTCGCCGTCAGCGCCGCCGGGTAGCCGAGCGTGGCGGCGGTCGCGGCCCCGCCGTCGCCGCACGAGGGCGGGCTGAAGCACTGCTCGCCCGTTCCGGCGATCGTCGAGATCGTCCCGTTCGCCAGGCGGCGGATCTTGTGCGAGTTCGTGTCGGCGATGTACAGCGTGGACCCCACGGCGACGACGCCGAACGGGTTGCTGAGCTTCGCGAAGGTCGGTGAGGACCCGTCACCGCACGTCGACGTCGGTGTGGAGCACGTCGTCCCGGCGCCCGCGACCGTCGACAGCTCGCCCCCGGGCGTGATCCGCCGGATGCGGTTGTCGTACGTGTCGGCGACGTAGACGTTGCCCGCCCCGTCCACCGTCACGGCACTGGGGTTGTTGAAGCTCGGCTCCCCCACCCCGCCGTCGCCGCACGCCGACGTGCTGCTCAGGCAGATGCTGCCGGTCCCGGCGATCGTCGTGATCGTGCCGCCGGCGACCTTGCGGATCCGGTTCGAGCCGGAGTCGGCGATGTAGAGGTCCGACCCCGAGACGGCGACGCCGCGCGGATTGCGCAGCTGGGCGCCGGAGGCCGCCCCACCGTCGCCGCAGGCCGCGGTCGAGGGGCTGCACAGGTCGCCGGTGCCGGCCACCGTGGTGATCTTCCCGTCGGTCCCGATCCGGCGCACGCGGTGCGTGCCCGTGTCGGCGATGTAGAGGTTCCCGGCGGCGTCGAGCGCGAGCCCGCGCGGGCTCGAGAGCTGCGCCCCGACGGCCGCCTCGCCGTCGCCGCACGCGGCGGTCGCCGGCGTGCACGGCGCGCCCGAGCCGGCGAGCGTCGAGATCTCGCCGGTCGGGAGGATCCGGCGGATCTTGTGGTCGCTCGTGTCGCCGACGTAGACCGTGCCGTTCGCCGCCACGGCGATCCCGCTCGGCGTGTCGAAGCTCGCGTCGATCGCCGAGAGGCCGTCACCGCACGGGCCGAGCTTCAGCGAGCACGGCAGGCCGTTCCCGGCGATCGACCAGATCGTGCGTCCTGCGGCCACGTAGGCCTGGGCCGGCCCGGCGGCGAGCGCCAGGGCGGCGAGCGCCAGCAGGCCCGAGAGCGCCGCCCGGAGGGTCACACGGGTGCGCGCAGGCCGCTTCTCGGCACGGAGGCTCACGCCCGCGGGATCGGCCGGATTCAGGCGCGGCTTGAGCGGCGGTCCACGAACAGCGTCTGGGCCGCCGAGCCGAGCGGTCCGGATTCGTCGCTGAGCGTCGCGCTGGCCAGCCCGGCGCCCACGGGGTGGACGGATGTCCGAGCGTCGAGCAGCACCCACTCCCCCGCCGGCTCCCGGAACAGGTGCAGCGAGAGGTCGGTGTTCACGAACAGCCAGCCGGAGAACGGCAGCGCGTGGCTCACGCCGTTGCCGAAGTCGGCCGCCGCCGCCACGCGCTGCAGCGGGGTCGGGACCTCGCCCTCGACCACCGGGCGCCTGAGCCGGAACCACGCACATCCCGGCCCGGTCCCGTAGTCCGTTCCGGCGACGAAGCGGATCTCCAGCGCGGTGCGGTGGAAGCCCTCGGGCTCGCCGTCCTCGGGAAAGACCCCCGGAGTCCCGAGCTCCGGCCCGGGTGCGGCGGAGGCCGGGGCCAGGGCCTCGGGGGGAAGGTCCACGGCGCCGCGGCGCAGGCGCACGGCCCGCGCGCGCACGAGTGGGCGCTCGTCACCGCTGAGCTCCGCCTCGATCAGCTGGAAGCGCCGCCCGGGGCGCACGACCCGGGTCGACGCGCGCAGCGCCGCGCCGAGCGGGACGGGCCCGAGGAACTCGTAGGTGATGCGCGCGACGAGCATCCCCGAACCGGGCTCGGTGCGCTCGATCGCGCGGGCGAGCAGGGCCGCGGGCGCGCCGCCGTGCTGGGCGCCGGCGTCCCACGGGCCACGGGCGTGCGCGGTCGCCCGGAACGCGTCGCCGTCGGCGAGGAAGATCGGCTCGGCGCTCACGAGGCCTGCGCCGCCAGCTCGGCGATGATCCGCGAGAGCCGCCCGCCCTGCCACGCCACGGGCGAGGCCCCCGGCTCCTCCACCACCAGACGGGCACCGGGGATCGCGGCCGCGTACGCCTGGCCGACGGCGAGCGGGTGCCCGGGATCGGGCTCGTCGCGGTCGGCGACGACGACCACCGGCACGCCGATCGCGCCGAGGTCCGAGATCTCCCCGAACGGCCGGGACCGCGGGACCGCGCGCAGGGCGTCCGCGACCGCCTCGGGATGCTCGTGCGCACCGAGCCGCTGGCGCAGCACCGTCCGCAGCGTGTCGTGCCACGCGGGATCGCCCGCCGGCTCCCCGTAGGCGGTGACGAAGCCCTCGACCCCGCCGTCGCGCAGGCCGTCGCTCAGCGCGTCCCAGCGCGCGAGCGACGCGGCGTCGAGGTGCTGGGCCGGGTCGTACGCGGGGGTGATCACGACGAGGCCGGCCACGCGCTCGGGATGCTCGAGCGCGACGCGCAGCGCGGTGTGGGCGCCCATCGACGCCCCGGCCAGCACCGCGCGCTCCACGCCGCGCGCATCGAGCACCGCGAGCAGGTCGGCGGCGAGGTCCTCGTAGCGGTAGGCGTCCGGAGCGGGCGCGGGCGCCGACGCACCGTGGCCGCGCGCGTCGTAGGCGATGACGCGGTGCCCGGCGCGCTCGAGCGCCGTCGAGCCCATCACGACGTAGCGGTGGGTCGCGGTCAGCCCGTGCAGCAGGACGACCGGCGGGCCGCCGCCCACCTCCGTCGTGAACAGCCGCGCGGGGTCCATGGCGGGCAGTCAAGCACGCCGGGCGCGACTACGATGGCGTCCATGACCGTCATCGACGTGACCGAGCAGGACTTCCAGCGCGAGGTCCTCGACCGCTCGCGCACGCTGCCCGTCGTCGTCGACTTCTGGGCCGCCTGGTGCGGGCCGTGCCGCGCCCTCACTCCGGCGCTCGAGCAGGCGGCCGGCCGCCGCGAGGGGAAGGTCGTCCTCGCGAAGGTCGACACCGACGCCAACCCGGGCCTTTCGCAGAGCTTCGGGATCCAGGGGATCCCGGCGGTGAAGGCGTTCCGGGACGCGGCGGTCGTGGACGAGTTCGTCGGCGCCCAGCCGCCGGCCGCCGTCGAGCGGTTCTTCGACGGGCTCGTGCCGACCGAGGCCGACGAGCTCGTCGCCGCCGGGGACGAGGCGTCCCTGCGGCGTGCGCTCGAGCTCGACCCCGGCCGGGGCGACGCCGCCGCCGCGCTGGCGCGCCTGGAGTACGACGCGGGCCGCCCGGACGAGGCGCTCGCCCTGCTGGAGAACGTGACCGGCAGCTTCGCCGCGGAGGGGCTGGCCGCGCGCATCCGCCTCGAGGCCGCGGGCGACGTCGACGTCGCGCCGGCGTTCTCCGCGCTCGACGCCGGCGACCACGAGCGCGCGGTGGACCTGCTCGTCGCGCAGATCCCCGGCGCCGAGGCGCACACCGACGACCTGCGGCGCGCCGTGGTCGCGATCCTCGACGAGCTCGGGGTCGACCATCCCGTGGCGCGCGAGGGACGCCGCCGGCTGGCCGCTGCGCTCTACTGAGACCCGGCGAGCGCGTGCTCGCGCAGGAGCGCCGCCGACTCCTGCGGCCGCTCCCACCAGAAGAGGTGGCCGACGCCGGGCAGCAGCTCGAGCCGCGCACCGGTGATCGCGCGGGCGATCGCCTCGCCGTTGGCGCTGACGAGCATCTCGTCAGCGGTTCCGTGCACGACGAGCGTCGGCGCGCGGATCTCCCCCAGGCGCGCGCTCGTGTCGTGGCCGGCGGTCGCGCGCAGCTGCTCGACGACGACGGCGACCGGGGCCGGCACGGCGAGCGCCATCTCCCGGAAGGCCTCGTAGTGGCCCGCGCCGGCGGCGAACGCCGGCGAGACGTTGATCTCGAAGCTCGTGCGCAGCTGGAGCTCGCGGTCGCCGCTCGTGGTCGCCTCGAGCAGCCGCCCGATCACCGCGCGGTCGGTGATCCGGCCCTCGGGCCCGCCGGCGAACGTGCAGCCGAGGGCCAGCGTGCGCACCCGCTCGGGATGGCGCAGCACGAGCTCCTGGGCCACCATGCCGCCCATCGAGATCCCGAGCACGTGCGCGCGCTCGATCTCCAGCGCGGCGAGCAGCGCGGCCGCGTCCTCGGCCAGGTCGGCGATCGAGAACGATCCCTCGCTCGGTGCCGAGTCGCCGATGCCGCGGTGGTCGTAGGCGATGAGGTCCAGCCCGGGCTCGAGCGCCGAGAGGAACGGCTCGCCCCACGCGGCGTGGGTGCCGCTGAGGCCCTGGATCAGCAGGTAGGGCTCCCCCTCCCCGCGGCGCACGTAGTGCAGGGAGCGCCCGGCGGCGTCGGCGTGCGGCATCCCCCGCAGCCTAGAGCGGGAGCGCGAGCTGGTCCGCCGCGTCGCGCGCGGGCGCCGCAGGCGCCGCGAACCCCGTGACCCCGACCCCGAGCAGACGGACCGGGCGCTCCGGCGCGTACGCCCGCAGCAGCGCGAGCGCCACCTCCCCCACGAGCGCCGGATCGTCGGTCGGCTGCTCGACGGTCCGCGCGCGCGTGACGGTCGTGAAGTCCGCGAGCCGGACCTTGATCCGGATCGTGCGCCCGCGGCGCCCGTGCCGGCGCAGGCCGGCACACAGCTCGGCGGTGAGCTCGGCGAGGATCGCCTCGAGCCGGGCGGGCTCCTCGATGTCCCGGTCGAATGTCGTCTCGCGCGACTCGCTGACCGCCTCGCGGTCGGTCTCGACCTCCTCGGCCCCGCGGAACTGCCCGCGGCGCCGCAGCCACGGGCCCTGCCGCGGGCCGAACGCGCCGATCAGCGCGGACTCGTCGGCGCCGGCGAGCGCGCCGAGCGTCGTGATGCCGAGCGCGCCGAGGCGCTCGGCGGTTCGCGGGCCGATGCCGGGCACGAGCCCGACCGGCGCGCCGGCGAAGCGCGCGCACGCCTGCTCACGCGAGAGCACGACGAACCCGGCGGGCTTCTCGGCGTCCGAGGCGACCTTCGCCACGAGCTTGTTCGGGCCGATCCCCACCGAGGCCGAGAGCCCGGTGCGCGCGCGGATCTCCGCGACGAGGCGGCGCATCGCGGCGTTCGGCGAGTGCAGGTCGGACAGGTCGAGGTAGGCCTCGTCGAGGCCGACCTGCTCGACGCGCTCGACATGGGCGCGGACGACGTCCATCACGGCGGCCGAGCGCTCGCGGTAGAGCGCGAAGTCCGGCGCGAGCACGACGGCGTCCGGGCACAGGCGCCGGGCCTGTGCGGCGGGCATCGCCGAGCCGACGCCGAAGCGCCGCGCCTCGTAGGAGGCGGTGGTGACCACCGCGCGCGGCCCGCTGCCCGCCACGATCACCCGTCCCGGCCACGCCGGGGAGCGTACGGGCGCGGGCCGATGCCTCCGGCCCGCGCCCGCCGATTCAGTGCGCGACCCAGACGGTGCCGACGCCGTCGAACCCGAGCGCCGCGCGCACGCCCGGGCCCAGGTCCCACTCGCGGCCGCCGACGTACGGGCCGCGGTCGACCACCGGCACCCGCACCTGGCGGCCGCGATGGCGGATCGTGACCATCGTGCCGCACGGCAGGGTCTTGTGGGCGACGCCCATCATCCCGGGCGTCAGCGAGCCGCCGCAGGCGAGCCGCTGACCCTCGCCGTACCAGGAGGCCAGCGACGGGCGCAGGACCGAGAGCCGCCCGGCGCGGGCGCGCCCGGCCGCCAGCGCCGGAGTCCCCGCGGTCCGCACGCGCACGGGCGCGCTGAACGAGGTCCGGGCGCGGAAGCGCAGCGTGAAGGCCCCGCCGCCGCCGGTGCGCGTCCGCGCGACGCGCGTCCAGCTCCGGCCGCTGCGGCGCTCGAGCACGACGAGGCGCCCGGCCGTGCCGGGCCGCACCCGGCCGCGGACGCGGATCGTGCGCCCGGCGCGCACGGTGCGCTCTCGGGCGCGCACGTCGACGGCGGCGAAGACGCGCACGCCGCGCACGCGCGAGACGGCGGACGCGGGAGCGCCGCCCGCGGCGGCGCCGCCGGCGGTGGGGACGAGCACGCGCACGAGCCCGGAGCGCGGGAGCCGCGCGAGCAGCCGGAAGGCGCCGCGGCGCCCGCTGGTGCCGCGCGCGACGACGCGCCAGGCACCCGCGCGCGCACGGTGCTCGAGCACGACGGGAAGCCCGGCGCGGCGGGCGCCGAGCGTCCCGCGGGCGACGACGCGCTGGCCGTAACGCAGGGAACGATCGGCGAGGGTCAGGCCCACGGACGTCACGGGGCCGGACGTGGCCGTGGGGGTGGGCGCGGACGCCGGGGCGGGCGCCGCGAGCAGCAACAGGGTGGTGGTCAGGACGCCCAGCGCCATCATGGCGCGCAGCGCCCCGTCGGGCAGCATCACAGGGGTGCTCCTTCGGGTCTGCTGCCTGCGG
Organism: Solirubrobacteraceae bacterium; assembly: GCA_025455895.1. GTDB lineage: Bacteria > Actinomycetota > Thermoleophilia > Solirubrobacterales > Solirubrobacteraceae > F1-60-MAGs163. The sequence continues at coordinate 4,332 of JALOLQ010000111.1, read as the reverse complement.
GGTTAGCTGTCGGGCTCGCGGCCGGCGGGCGCGTGCGATCCGCGCACGCGTCTCCATCGGTCGCTACGGCGGCAGCAGCCGCCGATTCGCCCCAGCCGGCCGGCGCGCTGGTCGCCCGGACTCGGCAATGGGTCCCCCGCCCGCACCCGCGGATCTCCGGGCACGGCTCGGCAGGCCCCCGAGGATAGCCACGGCCCGTGGGAATCCCGTGTGACGTACGTCACACGACCGGATCCCGGTTCTTCGCCTCATGCAGGGACTTCCGGGAGCACGAGTGCCCCGCGCCACGTCGGCGCAGGGCACTCGGCCGGGTCCCGGGAGGGGGTCAGGCGGCGGCCGGGACCGGCTCGCCGAGCCGGTCGCCGAACTCTTCGCGGAGCTTCGTGAGGCCGAGGCGGATGCGGCTCTTCGCGGTCCCGAGGGGCACGCCGGAGCGCTTGGCGATCTCGTCGGCGGTCAGGCCGCCCCAGTAGGCGAGCAGCACGGCCTCGCGCTGGTTCTCGGGGAGCTCGCGCAGCGCGCTGCGCACGGTGCGGCCGGTCGCCGCGCGCTCGGCCATCGCCTCCGGACGGTCCTCGACACGCGCCTGGGCGCCGGCGACGACGACCTTGAGCCGGTCGGTGGCCCGGCCCGAGGCCTGCGCCTCGCGCCAGAGGTCGAGCGCCCGGCTGCGGGCCATCAGCCGCAGGTAGCTGCCGAGCTCGCCGCGCCGGGAGTCGAAGGACCCCGGACGCCGCCAGACCTTGAGGAAGACGTCCTGCACGACGTCCTGGGCCTGCGCGCTGTTGCCGAGGATGCGGTAGGCGGCGCCGTAGACGCCGCGCACGTGCTCGTCGTAGACGCGGGAGAAGGTGGCGGGGTCGGAGAGGTCCATGGTTCGGGTCCTTGCTCGGGGTGTGCGAGAAACATACACACGCTGTGGAAGGTTTGCAAGTCCTCTTGTTAAAGGTTTGAGAAGCGCCCCCCGAACGGCAGAATGGGCGCCGTGGCGAATCCGGATCGGCTCAGCGGCCTCGACGCGGCGTTCCTGCACCTCGAGGCGCAGGGCGCGCACATGCACGTCGCCTCGGTGATCACCTTCGCGGGCGAGGCGCCCGCCTACGACGAGGTGCGGGCGGCGCTCACCGAGCGGCTGCACCTCGTCCCGCGCTACCGGCAGCAGCTCGCGTTCGTGCCGCTCGACCAGGGCCGCCCGGTCTGGGTCGACGACCCCCACTTCACGCTCGACTACCACCTGCGGCACTCCGCCCTGCCCGCCCCGGGGACCGACGAGCAGCTCGCCGCGCTCGCCGGGCGCCTCTTCGCCGTGCAGCTCGACCGCGACAAGCCGCTGTGGGAGCTGCATCTCGTCGAAGGCCTCGCGCCGGCGCCGGACGGCACGCCCCGGTTCGCGCTGATCGCCAAGACCCACCACGCGCTCGTCGACGGCGTCTCCGGCGTCGACATCACCTCCGTCCTCTTCTCCACCGCGCCCGACCCCGCCCCCGTCGGCCCGCCCGCGTCCCCCTGGCTGCCGCGCCCGCGGCCCGGCGCGGCCCAGCTGCTCGTGGACGCGCTCGCCGAGCGACTGACGACCCCCGCCGAGGCGCTGCGCGGCCTGCGCGCGCTCGGTCGCGCGCCCCGGCAGGCCGGCGACCGCGTGCTCACGCGGCTCACCGCGGCGGGCGCGATGTCGTGGGCCGGCCTGCGCGCCGCGCCGCCCACCCCGCTGAACGTCACGATCGGGCCGCACCGGCGCTACGGCTGGGTGAACGCGCCGCTGGACCAGTTCAAGGGCATCAAGAACCAGCTCGGCGGGACGATCAACGACGCCGTGCTCGCGACGGTCACGCTCGCCCTCGGACGCTGGATGCGCGGTCGCGGGTTCGACACCGAGGGCCTCGTCCTGAAGGCGATGGTGCCCGTCTCCGTGCGCGCCGGGGACCAGGAGGGCGCGCTCGGCAACCGCGTCTCCGCGCTGTGGGCGCCGCTCCCGGTCCACGAGGACGATCCGCGCGCCGCGCTCGCGCTGATCCGGGAGGCGATGGGCGACCTCAAGGCCTCGGGCCAGGCGGTCGGGGCCGAGGTGCTGACCGGCCTGGCGGACTTCGCCCCGCCGACGATCGCCAGCCAGGCGGCGCGCCTCCAGCCACGCCGGCGCTTCTTCAACCTCGTCGTGACCAACGTGCCCGGGCCGCAGTTCCCGCTCTACCTGCTCGGCCGCCGGATGCTGGCGATCCATCCGGTGGCACCGCTCGCGCAGAACACCGCGCTCTCGATCGCGATCATGAGCTACTGCGGGCGCCTGTGCTTCGGCCTGCTGGCCGACTTCGACGCGCTCCCCGACCTCGACGACCTCGTCGGCGAGCTGGAGGGCGCGATGTTCGACCTCGGCCGTGCCGCGGAGACCGGGCGCCACCCGTGGCGCATGACCGGGCGCGACGACGCCGGCGCCCCGGCCGCCCGCGCACCGCGCTGAACGCGCGACTGCACGGCGCCCGCGCGCCGGCGGGCATACTGGACCGCGCATGCGGATCGCGCTCGCGCAGATCAACCCGCTCGTCGGGGACATCGCCGGCAACGAGCGCCGCATCCGCGAGCGCCTCGCCGAGGCCCGCTCCGCCGAGGCCCAGCTCGTGCTGTTCCCAGAGCTCGCGGTCACCGGCTATCCGCCCGAGGACCTGCTGCTGCGCGAGCACGTGCTCGCCGACGCCCGCGCCGCCCTCGAGCGGATCGCCGCCGACGCGCACGGCATCGTCGCGATCGTCGGCTTCCCGGAGCGCGCGGAGGACGTCTTCAACGCCGCCGCCGTGCTCGCCGACGGCGCGATCGCCGGCGTCTACCGCAAGACGCGCCTGCCGAACTACGGGGTGTTCGACGAGCACCGCTACTTCCAGCGCGGGGACGGCGGCGCGCTGATCGACGTCGACGGCGTGACGATCGGGCTCACCGTCTGCGAGGACATCTGGGTTCCCGGGCCGCCGGAGAGCGACGAGGCGCTCGCCGGCGCACGGCTGATCGTGAACGTCTCCGCCTCGCCCTACCAGGCCGGCAAGGGCGCCGCGCGCGAGCGGATGGTCGCCCAGCGCGCGCGCGACAACCTCGCGGCGATCGCCTACTGCGCGCAGGTCGGCGGGCAGGACGAGCTCGTCTTCGACGGCCACTCGTTCGTCGTCGACCACGAGGGCGACGTGCTCGCGCGAGCGCCGCAGTTCACCGAGCACCTGCTGCTCTGCACCGTCGACGCGGCCGGCGCCGCGGCCGCGCGCCTGCGCGACACGCGCCAGCGCGCCCCGGCGCGCGAGGCCCGCCCGCACGTCCGCCACCTCGGGAGCTTCGCCACCGGTCGCGAGGCCTACGCGGCCGACGCACCGCGGGGCGACCGGGCGGAGCCGCTCGGCCCCGAGGCGGAGGTCTACGGCGCGCTCGTGCTCGGCACCCGCGACTACGTCGAGAAGAACCGCTTCGAGCGGGTCGTGCTCGGGCTCTCCGGCGGTGTGGACAGCGCGCTCGTCGCGTGCGTCGCCGCCGACGCGCTCGGCCCCGAGCGCGTCACCTGCGTGACGATGCCCTCGCGCTACACCTCACAGGGCACCTACACGGACGCCCGGGTGATCGCCGAGCGGCTCGGCGTCGAGCTGCTCGAGCTGCCGATCGCGCCCGTGATGGAGGCCTACGAGGCGCAGCTCGCCGCCGTGTTCGCCGGCCGCGAGCCGGACCTCACCGAGGAGAACCTCCAGGCGCGCGTCCGCGGGAACGACCTGATGGCGCTCTCGAACAAGTTCGGCTGGCTCGTCCTCACGACCGGGAACAAGTCCGAGATGTCGGTCGGCTACTCGACGCTCTACGGCGACAGCGCCGGCGGCTTCGCCGTGATCAAGGACGTGCCGAAGACCCTCGTCTACCGGCTCGGCCACTGGCGCAACACGCAGGCCGACGCGCCGATCCCCGAGACGATCCTCACGCGCGCGCCGTCCGCGGAGCTGCGCCCGGACCAGACCGACCAGGACTCGCTCCCGCCCTACGAGGTCCTCGACCCGATCCTCGAGGGCTACGTCGAGCGCGACATGGGCCGCGAGCAGCTCATCGCCCGCGGCTTCGAGCCCGCCACGGTCGACCGGGTGATCCGCCTCGTCGACCTCGCCGAGTACAAGCGCCGCCAGCAGCCCCCCGGCCCCAAGGTCACCTCCAAGGCATTCGGGCGCGATCGGCGGATGCCGATCACGAACGGCTATCGGTAGCTCTGGCGTTGGTCTCCGCGGGCGTGGGCTCGCGGGCGCCGCGCCCCGGCCCGGGGCCAGCGGCACCCGGGCTCGCGGTGCCGGGCCCTGGCCGCCGGGTTCGCCAATGGCC
>JALOLQ010000110.1 GCA_025455895.1 Solirubrobacteraceae bacterium | reverse complement strand
GACGATCTTCTGGTCCTGGCAGACGCTCGACGCCGGGCGCATCGGGGTGATGAACGACCTCTTCGTGCACCCCGACGCGCGCGGCACCGGCACCGCCGACGCGCTGATCAGCGCCTGTGCGCAGCGCGCGAAGGAGCACGGCGCGCGCGTGCTGGCGTGGGAGACCGCGCTCGACAACGCGCGTGCGCAGAAGGTCTACGACCGGGTCGGCGCCCGCCCGAGCCGCTGGCTGACCTACGAGCTGCCGCTCGTGTAGCCGCTGAGGCCCGCCGCGCCCAGCTCGAGCGTGCAGGCCGAGAAGTACGCGCCCGCGGGCGAGCTGAGGTAGGCGACGAGGTCGGCGACCGCCGCGTCCGGGGTGGCGTCGGCGGGCCGCACGGCCACGATGCGCACGCCGAGCCGGGCCCACTCGACGGAGGTCGTCTTCGCGAGGTTCGCGAGCGCCTCCGCGGCCTGGCGCGCCTCGGGGCCGTCGCCCGGCCGCGGCGCGAGCAGGATCACGAGCCCGCGGCCGGCGGGCTGCAGCTGCGCGGCGAGCACGGCGCGGGTGGCGATCCACGCCGCCTCGACGGCCGCGGCGGAGCCGCGCTCGCGCAGCGCCGGCGCCGTGTCGCAGACGAGCGTGGAGGCGGCCGGGAGCGCCGTGGCCCCCTCCCGGGCGGCGTCCTCGTCGCCGCCGCCGGTCTCCAGGCGGTGGATCCGCGCGCCGAGCGCGGCGCACGCCGCTGCGATCGCATCGCCGCCGCCGGCGAGGACGAGGTCGACGCCGTCCAGCAGGCCGGGGCGCAGCAGCGGGGGCTCGGGCACGGCCGCGGACCCTACCCCCGCGGAGCGCAACCTTGCGGGATGCGGGCGGTTTGTGTGGTGGAGTGCCCCTGCCCGTGCGCCGTTCCCTCCCCGCCCTCCTCGCGACGCTGCTCGCGCTGTTCGCGCTGCCCGCGGCCGCCTCGGCGCGCGCGGTGCTGATCGCCGCGGGCGACGCCGGGCTCGTCGTGGTCGACCAGTCCACCGGCCGGGTCGCCGCGCCGCTGGGCGTCGGCGGGCCCGCGACCGGGGTGGCCGCCGCCCCGGACGGCGCCCGCGCCTATGTCGCCGCCGGGCGCAACGTCACGACGGTCGACCTCGCGGCCCGCCGCGCCATCGGCTTCGCCCGCCTCGCCGGCGGCGTGCAGGGCGTGGCGCTCACACCGAACGGCTCGCGCATCCTGGCCGGGCGCAGCCGGCGCCTGGACGTCCTCGCCAGCGCGCCGCTGCCGGCCCTCGTCGGCTCCGTTCCGCTGCCCGCCGGGTCGAGTCCGCGCTCGATCGCCGTCACCGCCGACGGGGCGCGGGCCGTGGTGACCCTCGACGCGCGGCGGGTCGGCCTGGTGGACCTGACGTCCCTGACCCTCGTCCGCCGCGTCGCGCTCAGCGGCGTCTCGGCGGTCGCGGCGGCGAACGGCGGCGGGTGGGCGCTCTCGAGCACGCGCACCGGCGCCCGGCTCGTGCGGATCGATCCCGCGACCGGCCGGCTGGGCCCGCGGATCGCGCTCGGGCCGTCGATCGGCGGCGGCCTGGCGATCAGCCCGAACGGCCGCTGGGCCGTCGGGGGCGCCGCGGGAGACGCGCGCGTCGCGGCGATCGCCGACCTGCGCAGCGGAACGCTCGCCCGCCGCGTGCGCGTCGGTGCGGGACCCGGCGCCCCGGGCGCCTCCAGCGACGGCACGCGGCTGTTCGTCGGCGACCGCGGCTCCGGCACCCTCTCCGTCCTGAGCGCATTCGGGCTGAACCGGCTGCGCTCGATCGCGCTGCCCGCGGGCGCGCGGCCCCGGCAGATCGCCTCGCAGGCCGGCCTCGCGGTCCAGCGCGGGACCGACGGCGACGACACGCTCGTCGGCACGCGCGGCCCCGACCTGCTCGAGGGCCTCGCGGGGAACGACCGCCTCAGCGGCAACCGCGCCAACGACCAGCTGTTCGGCGGGCCCGGCAACGACGAGGCCAACGGCGGCACCGAGAACGACCTCGTCGACGGCGGAGAGGGCGACGACCGCCTGTTCGGCAGTCAGGGCGACGACCGGCTCTTCGGCCAGGCCGGCGCCGACGCGCTGTTCGGCGGCACCGGCAACGACGACCTCGACGGCGGCGACGCCGGCGACTACCTCGACGGCGGCGACGGCGACGACGTGATCGAGGGCGGTGAGGGCGACGACCGGATCATCGAGACCGGCCTCGGCAACGACTTCCTGCTCGACGGCGGCCCCGGGAACGACCTCGTCGAAGGCGGGCGCGGGAGCGACCGGATCGTCGGGTTCACCGGCAACGACACGCTGCTGGGCGAATCGGGCTCGGAGTCGATCGACGGCGGCCTCGGCGACGACTTCCTCGACGGCGGCACCGCCGGCGACCGGCTGTTCGGGCGTGAGGGGAACGACACGATGCGCGGCGACGCCGGGCGCGACGCGATCTCCGGCTCCTACGGGGACGACGAGATCGACGGCGGCTCGGGCGACGACACGATCTCCGGCTCGTTCGGGAAGGACGTGATCGTCGGCGGTCCCGGCGCCGACCGGATCACCGCGGGCACCGCGAACGACGAGATCCGCGTGGCCGACGGCGACGCGGACGTCGTGGACTGCGGGCCCGGCACCGACACCGTCTACGTCGAGGTCGACGCGCCGGGGCGTGACGCGCTCACCGGCTGCGAGACGGTGATCCCGATCCCGGCCGAGCCGTCCACCGACGCCCCGCCGACGACGAACGTCATCCCCGGGACGCCCGGGAACGACACGCTCTTCGGCACCGAGGGCGGCGACTCGCTGTTCGGCTCCGACGGCGACGACAGCCTGTTCGGCAACGGCGGCGAGGACTACGTCGACGGCGAGAACGGGAACGACACGCTGCGCGGCGGCCCGGGGAACGACGAGGTCCACGGGCGCAACGACGACGACATCGTGCTCGGCAACGAGGGCGACGACCGCCTCTACGGCGAACGCGGCGCGGACACGATCGACGGCGGCCCCGGCAACGACCAGATCCAGGGCAACCTCGACCCCGACGTCATCCAGGGCGGCGAGGGCGACGACCGCATCCAGGTCGTCGCCGGCGGCACCGACCGCGTGGCCTGCGGGCCCGGGAACGACACCGTGTTCGCGGACGCCGGGGACGAGGTCGCGGCGGACTGCGAGACGGTGCGGCGGTAGGCCCTACGCCCCCACCCGCGCCTCGAGCTCCCCGTACAGCGCCTTGATGCGCGCGAAGATCTCGTCCGCGGCGGCCTGCTGCTGCTCGCGGGTGGGCCCGTCGACCTGCTCGAAGCGCAGCGGCTCGCCGTACTGGACGGTGACCTTCGGGAGCTGCAGGCGCTTCCAGTTGCGCACGCGGGCGGAGCCGTGGATCGCGATCGGGAGCACCGTCGCGCCGGTCTCCAGCGCGATCCGGCCGATCCCGGGCTTCACCGACTCCGAGAGCTGCCCGGTGCGCGAGCGGCCGCCCTCGGCGTAGACGCAGATCGTCCCGTCGCGGGCGAGGATCGAGCGGGCGACGTCCATCGCGAGCTCGTCGCGCTTGCCGCGCTGGATCGGGAAGACCCCGCCGTGCTTCATCACGAACGCGAACCAGCCCTTGTAGAGCTGGGACTTCGCCATGAACTGGACCTTGCGGCGCGTGGCCTGGCCGAGGAAGAAGTGGTCGATGTTCGAGAAGTGGTTCGGCGCGCAGATCAGCGGACCGCTGGTGGGGATGTTCTTCGCGTCGATCGTCGTGGTGCGGAAGACGATCCACGTGTAGAGCGAGGTGAGCGTGCGGACGAGCGTGTACATCCAGTCCGGCTCGCGGGTCAGCGGCCAGTCGTAGTACTTCTGGAGCTCCGCCTGCGGGCGTGGGTCGAGGTAGACCTGCTCCCGCAGCTGCTCGAGCTGCGGGTCGGGCGTCGGCGTGGGCGGCTGGTCCGTCATCGCTGTCGTGAACCCCGGGGACCGGCCCCGGTTACGTCGCCCATCCCCGCGAGCGCCCGAGGGCGCGCCCCCAGCCCTCGAGCAGCTCGGCGCGCTCGTCGGGGCCCATCGCCGGCTCGTAGCGGGTGCGCTCGCGCCACAGCGTGCCGACGCGGTCCTGGGTCCAGACCCCGGCGCCGACCCCGGCGAGCAGCGCCGCGCCGAGCGCCGTCGTCTCGCTGACCTCCGGCACGACGACCGGCACGCCCAGCACGTCGGCCTGGAACTGCATGAGCCACGCGTTGTGGACGGCGCCGCCGTCGGCCCTGAGCTCCCCGACGCTGATCCCCGAGGCGGCCTCGACCGCCCGCACCGCGTCGACGGTCTGGTAGGCGATCGCCTCGAGGGTCGCCCGGGCCAGGTGCGCACGGCCGCTGCCGCGGGTCAGGCCGACGATCGTGCCGCGCGCGTAGGGATCCCAGTGCGGGGCGCCGAGACCGGTGAGCGCGGGGACGAAGTACACGCCGTCGTTGCTCTCGAGCGAGGCGGCGAGCGCCTCGGTCTCGCTCGCGTGTTCGATGATCCCGAGGCCGTCGCGCAGCCACTGCACCGCGGCGCCCGTGACGAAGATCGACGCCTCCAGCGCGTAGGTCGTGCGCTGCCCGATCGACCAGGCGACCGTGGCCAACAGGCCGGGCGGGGGCACCGGCGGCGGGTCCTCGCCGGTGTTCACCAGCACGAACGAGCCCGTCCCGTAGGTGTTCTTCGCCGCGCCCGGATCCAGGCCGGCCTGGCCGTAGAGCGCGGCCTGCTGGTCGCCCGCGACGCCGCTCACCGGCACGCCCCCGTGGCCCGGGAGCGCCTCCTCGCGCACGCGGCCCAGCTCGCCGATCGAGGGCCGGACCTGCGGGAGCGCCGCGCGGGGGATGCCGAAGAGCGCCAGCAGCTCGTCGTTCCAGTCGCCGGCCCGCAGGTCGTAGAGCATCGTGCGCGAGGCGTTCGAGGGCTCCGTGACGTGCTCGCCGGTGAGCCGGAAGGCCAGCCAGCTGTCGATCGTCCCGAACACGGCGCGGCCGGCGGCGGCGCGTTCGGCCAGGCCGTCCACCTCGCGCAGCAGCCACTCGATCTTCGTGGCCGAGAAGTAGGCATCGAGCACGAGCCCGGTGGTCGAGCGCACGAGCGGCTCGTAGCCGAGCTCGCGCAGCTCGTCGCAGCGGGCGGCGGTGCGCCGGTCCTGCCAGACGATCGCCCGGTGCAGCGGCTCGCCGGTGGCCGGGTCCCACACGCAGACCGTCTCGCGCTGGTTCGTGATGCCGACCGCGCGCAGCTCGCCCGGCCCCGTGCCCGCGTCGTCCAGCGCCTCGAGCGCGACCGCGCGCGTGACCTCCCAGATCTCCCCGGCGTCGTGCTCCACCCAGCCGGGCCGCGGGAAGTGCTGGCCGAACTCGCGGTAGGCGCGGCCCACGAGCTCCGCGTCGTGATCGAAGACGAGGCAGGTGGACCCCGTCGTCCCCTGGTCGATGGCGAGGATCATGCGCGCCGCAGCCTACGCACCTCGACCGGCGGGCGAAATCCGCCCGGGCAGGTTCCGACCGGGTGTCGGTGGGAGCCGGGGTCCCCGAGGCGGAACATGGCCACCACGTGATCGAGATCCCCGCCCAGACCCCTGCACCTCACGTCTCCTCCTGTGACGCAGCCGGTGCGGGGAGCTCGGTCACGTACACGGATCCCCCGGCCGCCTGACCCACGGCCCCGGAGATCCTCCCGACAGGGGACGGGACCGAGTGATGCCCGGGCGGCGGGGGACACGCCGCCCGGGTCTCGGTC
>JALOLQ010000109.1 GCA_025455895.1 Solirubrobacteraceae bacterium | reverse complement strand
GCGCAGACCGGGCGGGCGGTTCAGCGCAGCAGGTCGCTGATCTCGCCGATCGCGTCGGCGAGCACGGCCTCGGGCGACTGGGCGGCGTCGATCTCGCGCACGCGCTCGGGCTCGAGCGCGGCGAGCTGCTCGTAGGCGAGCGCGATCGCGGCGAAGAACGTGTCGTCCTCGCGCTCGAGGCGGTCGGCGGCCTCGCCGCGGCCGGCCTGGCGCGCGCGGCCGTCCTGCGGGTCGATCCGCAGGTAGAGCGTGCGATCGGGCGTGAGGCCGCCGGTGCCGAACCGGTTCAGCTCGGCGATCGCGTCGATTCCCAGGCCGCGGCCGCCGCCCTGGTAGGCGAGCGAGGAGTCCACGAACCGGTCGAGCAGCACCCACTCGCCCGCGGCCAGCGCGGGCGCGAGCAGCTCCTCGACGAGCTGCGCCCGCGCGGCCGCGTAGACGAGCGCCTCGGCGCGCGCGCCGACGGTGAGCGCCGGGTCCTTCACGAGCTCGCGCAGCCGCTCGGAGAGCTCCACCCCGCCGGGCTCGCGCAGCGCGCGCACCGGCACGCCGCGCGCCTCGAGCACCTCGGCCAGGCCGGCGGCGAGCGTCGTCTTGCCGGCGCCGTCGAGGCCCTCGATCGTGATCAGGCGGCCGGGCATCAGGGCGCCGAGCCTATCCGTACCCTCCGGCGGGCATGGCCCTCCCCGCGCTCGAGCGCCACCCCCACGCGCGCGCCGTCCTCGGCGCGGCGGTCCCGCCGCAGGGCGCGCCCTCGCACGCCTACCTCTTCCACGGTCCGGCCGGCGCCGGCAAGGCGTCGGCCGCGCGCGCGTTCGCCGCCGAGCTGCTCGCCGAGGGCGCGGCCGACCCGGACGCGGTGCGCGCGCGCGTGGAGCGCGGCACCCATCCGGACCTCACCTGGGTCGTCCCCACCGGCGCCGCGGTGATGCGCCGGGAGGACATCGAGGAGCCGGTGGTCGGCGCGGTCAGCCGCACGCCGTTCGAGGCGCGCCGGCGCGTCTTCGTGATCGAGCGCGCCGACGTGATGAACGACCAGGCCGCCAACCGCCTGCTCAAGACGCTCGAGGAGCCGCCGCCGTACGCGCACCTCGTGCTGCTCACCGAGCGCCCCGGCGAGGTCCTCCCGACGATCGCCTCGCGCTGCCAGCCGGTGCGCTTCGACGCGCCGACCGCGGACGAGCTCGAGCAGCGGCTCGCCGCGCGCGTCGCCCCCGAGAGCGCCCGCGCGTGCGCGCGGCTCGCGCTGGGCGACGGCGACCGCGCGCTCGCGCTGGCGCTCGGCGAGGGCCCGGCGCTGCGCGCCGCCGCCGAGACCTACGCCCGCGCCGCGCTGCGCGACGAGCTGACCGGGCAGCCGTGGCTGGCGCTCGTCGAGCGCGCCAAGGCGCTCGGCACCACGGCGCAGGCCGAGGTCGAGGAGCGCGTGCGCGAGGAGGCCGAGCCGCTGCCCGACCGCGAACGCAAGCGCGCCGAGCGCGAGGGCGCCGAGACGGCCAAGCGCGCCGCCCGCCGGGCGCGCACCCGCGCGCTCGACGAGGCGCTGCGGCTCGCCGGCCTGTGGCTGCGCGACGTCGCCTGCGTCGCCGACGGCGCCGAGGACGTCGTCTTCGCCACCGACCGTCTCGACGCGCTGCGCGAGGACGCCGCGGGCCGCAGCCCGCACCGCCTGCGCGAGGGCGTCGCGCTCACCGACGAGACCCGCGCCGCGCTGACGCTGAACGTCACCGAGGAGCTGGCGCTCGAGGCGCTGGCGTACCGGCTGGCCGCGCTGCTGTCGTGACTGCTACCATGCAGTCATGGCTCAGGTGACGCTCCGGCTCGACGAGCGGCTCTGGACGGACGTCAAGCGCGCCGCCGAGGCGCGCGGCCTCAGTGCGAACCGCTACGTCGCCGACGTGCTCGCGGCCGTCGCCGATCCCGCCACCGCCGGATCCGACCGTGAGCGCATCCGGGAACGCCTCGCCCGCGCAGGCCTCCTCGAGGTACCGCCGCCCGAGGGCACCCCTCCGGACGAGCAGGCGGTGGCCGCGGCACGGCGCCGCGCCGGGCGAGGCACCCCGCTCTCGGAGCTCGTCGCCGAGGGCCGGCGCTGAGCATCGTGTTCTTCGACTCGTCGGCGCTCGTGAAGCTCTACGCCGACGAGCACGACAGCCGTCGCGTCCACGAGCTCGAGCGGTCCGGACCTGCCGTCGTCAGCATCCTGGCGCGCGCCGAGGTCCCCGCCGCGCTGTGGCGCAAGGTGCGAACGGGCGAGCTCAGCATGGACGATGCCGCGCTGCTGACCCTGGCGTTCGAGGCCGACTGGCACGGCGAGCCCGCGCATGACGGCCGGTTCACCGTCGTCGCGCTCCCGACGAGCGTCGCCGCGGATGCGGCCACCCTGTGCTCGCGCCATCCGCTCACGGCGTACGACGCTGTCCAGCTGGCCTCGGCACTGGCCGTCCACGCCGAGGAGCCGGACCTCGCGTTCTTGACCTTCGACCGCCGGCTCGCACGTGCCGCCGGAGCCGAAGGCCTTCCGACCGCCTGAGCTGAGCCGCACCCCGCCGGCACCCCGTCACCCTCCCCGGGCGAGCCGGCGGTCCGCGATCCGGCGTAGCCTGCGCGCCCATGGATCCTGAGCACGACGAGAACCCCTGGAAGCCCGGCACCCCGCGCCTGCACCTCGTGCGCCTCGCGCTCGCGTGGATCGCGTCGGCGATCGCGCTGCTGATCGCCGCCTGGATCGTCCCCGGAGCGGACATCGAGGGCTTCGGCGCCGCGATGCTCATCGCCGCCGCGATCGCGATCCTCAACGCGCTGCTCCCGCCGCTGATCGCCGCGCTGCGACTGCCGTACATGGTCGCGACGGGCTTCCTGCTCGTGCTGCTCCTGGACGCGCTGGTCCTCATGGCGACCGCCGACGCGATCGAGGAGTCGCTGGCGATCGACGGGCTGCTCCCGGCGCTCGGCGTGTCGCTGCTGGCCACCGCGTTCAGCACGGGGCTCAGCGTCGTGATCGGCCTCGACGACGACGCGTACACGCTGCGCGTCGCCCGCCGCGCCGCGCGGCGCTCGGGCCCGGTGACCGAGACCGACGTCCCCGGCGTCCTCTTCCTCGAGATCGACGGCCTCGCCCTGCCGGTGCTGCGCCGCGCGATCGCCAGCGGGCACGCGCCGACGCTCGGCCGCTGGCTCGCCGACGGGACGCATGAGCTGACCCCGTGGGAGACCGACCTCTCCTCGCAGACCGGGGCCGCGCAGACCGGGATCCTCTTCGGCGACAACGGGAACATCCCGGCGTTCCGCTGGGTCGAGAAGGCGACCGGGCGGGTCATGTCCTGCTCGAGCCCGCAGGACCTCGTGGAGATCGAGGCCGAGCACTCGGGCCCGTTCAACCTGCTGGCCGACGGCGGCACGAGCCGCGGCAACCTCGTGTCCGGCGGCGCCGAGCGCGCGATCCTCACCGCGAGCCGCGTCGCCGACGAGAAGCGCGCGAACCCGGGCTACCGCGCGTTCCTGGCCAACGGCAGCAACGTGACGCGGACGTTCGTGCTCTTCGTCTGGGAGATCGCGCTCGAGCTGATCGCCGCCACGCGCCAGCGCCGCCGCGACATCCTCCCGCGCGGGCACCGCACCGGCATCTACCCGCTGCTGCGCGGAGGGATGTGCGTCTTCGTGCGCGACCTCGTGATCTTCAGCGTGCTCCAGGACCTGTTCCGCGGCGTCCCGGCGGTCTACGCGACGTTCGCGAGCTACGACGAGGTCGCCCACCACTCCGGGCTCGAGCGGCCGGACACGCTCGAGGCGCTGCGCAAGCTCGACCAGCGCTTCGCGATGGTCGAGCGCGCGACCGCCTACGCGCCGCGCCCCTACCACCTCGTCGTGCTCTCCGACCACGGACAGACGCAGGGCGCGACGTTCAAGCAGCGCAACGGCTACGGGCTCGACGAGCTGGTCGAGCGCTCGCTCAGCCGCGGCAGCGTGCAGCTCGTCGGCGGCGGCGACGAGAACCAGACGGGCACGCAGCGCGCCCTCGACGAGGCGACCGGCCGCCAGGAGCACACCGAGGAGCGCGACGCCGCCGGCGAGGCGGACGCGAGCGCCGTCGTGCTGGGCTCGGGCAACCTCGGCCTCGTCTACCTCATGGAGGAGCCGCGGCGGATGACGCGCGAGGAGATCGAGGCGCGCCACCCGGAGCTCCTGCCCGCGCTGACCGGGCACCCGCACGTCGGCTTCGTGATGGTGGGCTCGGAGACCGACGGGCCCGTCGTGCTCGGCGCGGGCGGCTCGCACCGGCTGCGCGACGGCGCGGTCGAGGGCGAGGACCCGCTCGCCGGGTTCTCCCCCAACGCCCCCCACCACCTGCGACGCACCGACGGGTTCGCGCGGGTGCCCGACATCCTCGTCAACAGCTTCTACGACCCGGTGCTGCACGAGGGCTGCGCGTTCGAGGAGCTGATCTCCTTCCACGGCGGCATGGGCGGCGAGCAGACCCAGCCGTTCATCCTGCACCCGGTCGAGCTGCGGGCGCCGGCCGAGCCGCTGGTCGGCGCCGAGGCGGTGAACCGGCTGCTGCTCTCGTGGCGGGCCGACCGCGAGCCGCCGCTCACGCTGCCGCAGGCTCCGGCGCAGCCGGTGGCGGATCCGCCCCGGGCACCGCACGCTCCTGGTTCGCCATCGTGATGCTCACCGCGCCGTAGAGCGCGAGCGCGAGCGCGAGCGCGGCGACGAGCACGTGCCACCACGGGCGCGTGAGGCGCTCGTCGAAGAGCGCCACGCCGAGCAGCACGCTGATGATCGGGTTGCAGACCGAGACCGCGGCCATCGCGGGGGCGAGCTGCCCGGTGGCCAGCGAGAGCTGCTGGACGACGAACGCCAGGAACCCGAACCCGAGCAGGCCGTAGACCTCGGGGTTCGAGAGGACGTCGGAGAGGCTCACGTGGAGCTGGTCGACGGTCGGCTTGGTGAAGGTCGCCGACAGGCCGAACCACAGGCCGGCGGCCGCGCCGAACGCCGCCGCCTTCATCGACGCGCCCCCGCGTGAGCCGAGCACGATCGCCAGCACGGCCAGCGCGCTGACGGCGACCAGCGCGATCACGTAGGCGCTGGTCGGGTCCGGCGTCGAGACGCCGCTGTCCGGATCGCCGACGATCACGAACAGCGAGAGGCCGACGACGACCGTGGCGGCGCCGAGCCACTGGCGGCGCACGACCGTCTGGCCCGTGAGCCAGCGCCCGAGCGGCAGGGCGAAGACGATCGTCATCACCAGCAGCGGCTGGATGACCACGAGCTTGCCGCGGTCGAGCGCGCCGGCCTGCGTCACGTAGCCCAGCAGCAGCACGAGCGTGCCGAGCAGCCACACCGGCACCAGCACCAGGCGCAGCAGCGTCTTCACGCCGGTGACCGCCTCGCCGCGCGCGGCGAGCGTGAAGGTGCCCTTCTGCTGGAGCGCGGCGGCGAGCGCGAAGCAGAAGGCCGAGAGGAGCGCGAGCAGCCCGGCCATGGTGCGCACGCTATCCCGGGCCGGGGCGGGCGGCCCTCACCCGGCGTGGGTGAGGGCCGAACCGCCCTGCGGCCACGGGGGTCGGCGCCCTACAACGCCGCGCTCTCGCGCGGCTTGGCGAGCTCGTAGAGCACGATGATCGCCAGGGCGAAGATCGCCAGCGACCACCACGGGTTGCCGGGGATCGACAGCAGCGCGTGGATCGCGCTGAGCGCGGCGGCGAAGATGCCGATGACGCGGCCGAAGCCGCCGCCGTTCAGCAGCGAGACCGCGGCGGCCCA
>JALOLQ010000108.1 GCA_025455895.1 Solirubrobacteraceae bacterium | reverse complement strand
GAGCCCCGCCGCGAACACCCACCCGCCCGCGTACACGAGCGCGCTGGCGAGGACGATCAGCGGGACCGCGGCGAGCAGCCGCGCGACGAGATCCGAGCGCTGGTTCGACCGCGCGGCGGCGCGGGCGCGGCGCTCGCCGGGTGCGGCCCGGCGCCGGGGACGGGGCGGTGATTCGGCCATCTCAGCGGCCCCCGAAGCGCCGTGCACGCTGCTCGTACTCCGCCAGCGCCGCCTCGAACGCCGCGCGCGAGAAGTCCGGCCACAGCTCGTCGCGGAAGACGAGCTCCGCGTACGCGGACTGCCACAGCAGGTAGTTCGACAGCCGCTGCTCGCCGCTCGTGCGGATCACGAGGTCGGGGTCGTGCATCTCGGGCGCGTAGAGCAGCGCCCGGAAGGCGTCCTCCCCGCCGCCGCCGTAGCGCTCGGCGGCGTCGAGGATCTCGGCCCGTCCCCCGTAGTTGAACGCGACGAACAGCGTGATCCGCTCTCCGCCCGCCGTCTCGGCCTCCGCCCAGTCCATCTGCTCGCACAGCGCCGGTGAGACACCCTCGCGCCGGCCGATGAAGCGCATCCGCACGCCCTCGTCCCGCAGCTCCGGCGTCTCGTCGCGGATCCGCTCGGAGAACATCCGCATCAGCGCCGTGACCTCCTCGGCCGGGCGCGACCAGTTCTCGGTCGAGAACGAGTAGACGGTGAGCTCGCGGATCCCGAGCTCGGCCGCGTCCCGCAGCCGGGCCTTGACGACGTCCGCGCCGGCCCGGTGGCCCTCGATCGCCGCCAGCCCGCGCTGCTCCGCCCACCGTCCGTTGCCGTCGGTGATGATGGCGACGTACCGCGCCGCGCGGCCGCCGTCCACCATCAGACCTCCATGATCTCGGCTTCTTTCCCCTTGAGGTGCGCTTCGAGCTCCCCGACCTTCGCGTCGGTGAGCTTCTGCAGCTCCTGCTCGCCGCGGTGCTCGTCGTCCGCGCCGACCTCGCCCTCGGTGCGCAGTTCGCGCATGTCGTGCATGACGTCGCGACGGACGTTGCGGATCGCCACGCGGCCCTCCTCGGCGATGTGGCGGACCATCTTCACGAGCTCGCGGCGGCGCTCCTCGTTGAGCTCGGGGATCGAGAGGCGGATGAGCTTGCCGTCGTTGCTCGGGGTGAGCCCGAGCCCGGCCTCCATGATCCCCTTCTCGATCGACTTGATCGAGGACTGGTCGAACGGCTGCACGGTCAGCAGCCGCACCTCCGGGGCGTTGATGGTCGCGAGCTGCTTGAGCGGGGTCGGCGTCCCGTAGTAGTCGACGTGCACACGGTCGAGCAGCGCCGGGCTCGCGCGACCGGTCCGCACCGTCGCGAACTCGTGATTCGTCGACTCCACGGACTTCGTCATCCGCTGGCGCGCCTCCGCCAGCAGCTCGTCGATCAGTTCGCTCATGAGGTGGTCACCAGGGTTCCGACCCGCTCGCCGCACACTATCCGGTCGATGTTGCGCTCGTCGTCCATGTTGAAGACGTAGAGCGGGAGGCGGTTCTCCATGCAGAGCGCGAGCGCGGTGGCGTCCATCACCTTCAGCTCGCGCCGCAGCGCCTCCATGTGGGTGATCTCCGGGATCATCTGCGCGTCGGGATCCTCGCGCGGGTCGGCGCTGTAGACGCCCTCGACCCCGTTCTTGGCCATGAGGATCGCCTCGGCGTGGATCTCGGTGGCGCGCAGCGCCGCGGCGGTGTCGGTCGTGAAGAACGGGTTGCCGGTGCCCGCCGCGAAGATGACCACGCGGCCCTTCTCGAGGTGGCGCATCGCGCGGCGGCGGATGTACGGCTCCGCGACCTCCGCGACGCTGATCGCCGACTGCACGCGCACGTGGACGCCGAGCTTCTCGAGCGCGTCCTGGAGCGGCAGCGCGTTGAGCACCGTGGCCAGCATCCCCAGGTAGTCCGCGGTCGCCCGGTCCATCCCGGCGGCGGCCCCGGCCATCCCGCGGTAGATGTTCCCGGCCCCCACGACGATCGCCATCTCGACGCCGCGGTCGTGGACGGTGCGGATCTGGTGGGCGACGGCCTTCAGGCGCTCGGGGTCGGTCCCGTAGTCGAGGTCGCCCATCAGCGACTCGCCGGAGAGCTTCAGGAGGACGCGGCGAAAGACGGGCTCGGGCACGGTGCTCGACCCTATCGCTCGGGCGGGTCGGGTCGGCTTGTGGTTCGTGCGGCGTTCGGGGTCGGCGCGGGTTCCGGGTCATCCCCCCGCAGGGATGATCGCCGCCTCCCGCGGCGATCATCGTGTTCCTGCGCGGTGCTGCCCGGACCCCCGCTCGTCCGGCGCTGCGGTCCCGCACGCCGCGGCGCTCCGCCCCTCATCGGGTCATCCCCGGCTGCCGCTCGCCCAAGCCAGGGTGTTCGACCGGTCGATTCGGCGCCGCTGCGGCGCACAATCGACCACTCGACGCGAGGCGAGGCGCCCACGCGGCGTCGCGCCCCGGGAACTCGATGCTCGCCGCGGGAGGCGGCGAGCATCCCCGGGGCGGGATGACCGCGGTGGGCGCCCGACCACGGGCGCCCGAGCGGAGGGACCGACTACTCCCCGACCGCGAACCGCGTGAAGCGGCGGATGACGACGTTCTCGCCGGTCTTGGCCGAGAGGTCGGCCCGGAGCTGCTCGATCGTCTTGCCCTCGTACTTGTCCGCGTTCACATGGACCTGGTTGAGGAGCGAGACCTCGCCGAGCCACTTGTTCAGCATGCCCTCGACGATCTTCGGGCGGATGTTCTCGGGCTTGTCGGCGGCCTGCTGCTCGAAGACGCGGACCTCGGCGGCCTTGTCCTCCTCGGCCACGTCGTCGGGCGAGACGACCTTCGTCTGCGGGCTCGCGGCGATGTGCATCGCGATCTCGCGGGCGAACGCGATGAACTCGTCGTTCTTGGCGACGAAATCGGTGTTGCAATCGACCTCGACGAGCACGCCCACCTTGCCGTTGGCGTGGATGTAGCTCTGGACGGTGCCCTCGCCGGCCTCGCGGTCGGCGAGCTTGCCGAGCTTGTTGCCCATCTTGACGCGGAGGACCTCGACGGCCTTCTCCAGGTCGCCGCCGGCCTCCTCGAGGGCCTTCTTGCAGTCCATCATCCCGGCGCCGGTCTGCTTGCGCAGCGCGGCGACGTCGGACGCGGAGATCGTGCTCATGCGGGGGTGTCCTCCTGCGGGGTCTCGGTCTCGGCGGGGGCCTCGGCGGCCGGAGCCTCCTCGGCGGCCGGGGCGGCCTCGGCGGCCGGCGCGGCCTCAGCGGCGGCCGGCGCCTCGGGCGCGGGCGCCTCCGGGGCGGCGGCCGGCGCGGGCTCGGCGGGAGCGGGCTCCGCGGCCGGGGCGGCCTGGGCCCGGGCCTCGGCGGCGGCCTCGGCCTCACGGCGGGCACGGTCCTCGGCCTCGCGCTGGGCGCGCTCCTCGGCCTCGCGCTGGGCCTGCTCGGCGGCCTCCTGGCGGGCCTTCTCCTCCTCGGCGAGGAAGGCGAGGCGCTGCTCGGCGGCGGTGTCGGCGATCGCGTCGGCGATCACGCGCACGGAGCGCATCGCGTCGTCGTTGCCGGGGATGACGTAGTCGATCCCGTCCGGGTCGCAGTTCGTGTCGACCAGGCCGATCACCGGGATCCGCAGGCGCTGCGCCTCGCGCACGGCGATCGCCTCGACCTTGAGGTCGATGACGAACACGGCATCGGGCGCGCGCTGCATGTGCTTGACGCCGCCGAGGTTCGCCTGGAGCTTCTCGAGGTCGGCGAGGGCGCCGAGCCGCTCGCGCGTGGGCAGCAGGTCGAGCTGGCCCTCGGCCTGCCAGCGCTCGAGGTCGTGCAGGCGCCGGATCCGCTGCGAGATCGTCTGGAAGTTCGTCAGCAGGCCGCCGAGCCAGCGGTTGTTGACGTACGGCATGCCGGCGCGCTCGGCGGCGTCCTTGACGGCGTCGCGCGCCTGCTTCTTCGTGCCGACGAAGAGGATGATCCCGCCGCGCGCGGTGAGGTCGGCGGCAAACTCCTGCGCCTGGCGCAGCAACGCCTCGGTCCGCAGCAGGTCGATGATGTAGATGCCGTCGCGCTCGCCGTAGATGTAGCGGCGCATCTTCGGGTTCCAGCGGCGCGTCTGATGGCCGAAGTGGACTCCGGCCTCCAGCAGCTCGCGGATCCCGACCTGGCTCGGGCTCGTGGCCACGGTCGTACTCCCTTGATCTCTTGGGTGATGTGGCCCGCGGGAGGCGATCGGCGGAACCCGGAACGTCCGTTCCGGGCAGGGCCGCCGTGCCGGAAGCCCCGCGGGGTCGAAGGACAAACGGTCGCCGGAAAGGGTAGCGCCCCGCGTACCCTGGGGGCGTGACCGTCCCGCCCCGCCTGCACACGCTCGTCGACGGTCTGCGCGACCCGGTCCGCTACGAGCGCGGGCGCACCGCCTACCCGCCGGAGCTCGTGACGCTCGTCGCGCAGGCCGCCGCGCTCGCTCCCGGGGCGCGCATCCTCGACGTGGGCGCGGGCACCGGGATGCTGGCGCGGCCGTTCGCCGCGGCCGGCTACGACGTCGTGGGCGTCGAGCCGCTCGCGGAGCTGCGCGCCGCGCTGGCGGGCGAGCTCGGCCCCGCCCGGGCGCTCGAGGGCACCGCCGAGGCGATTCCCCTGGCGGACGGGAGCGTCGCCGCGGCGGTCTGCGGCGACGCCTTCCACTGGTTCGACGGCGACGCGGCGGCGGCCGAGCTGCACCGGGTGCTGGCGCCCGGCGGCGTGGTGCTCGTCGTCTTCCGCGTGCCCCGGGCCGGCGACGGGCCGCCATGGCTCGCCGCGGTCGAGGCGGAGATGGCCGCGGTGCGCCCGGAGCACCCCGGCTACGTCGCGGGCCGCGGGGTCGACGCGTTCGCGCGCCACCCCGGCTTCGCCGATCCCGAGCTCCACGAGCTGCCGTTCGAGCGGGTCACCGACGCCCAGGGCGTCCTGGACTTCGTCGCCTCCACGTCGTTCGTGGGCGTGCTCGAGCCCGGCGAGCGCGAGGCGCTGCTCGAGCGGGTCCGGGCGGTGCTCCCCGCGGGCGAGCTCACGGTCCCGCACGTGGCCGAGGCGTGGCTCAGCCGCCGGCGGCCCTGAGCGCCGCGGCGAGGTCGCCGGGCAGCGGCGAGCTGACGTCCACCGGCGCCCCGGTCGACGGGTGCGCGAACGCGAGCCGTGCCGCGTGCAGGAACTGGCGCTCGAGGCCGTAGCGCCCGGGCGTGCCGTACGCGGGGTCGCCGACGACCGGATGCCCGATCGCCTTCAGGTGCGCCCGGATCTGGTGCGTGCGCCCGGTCTCCAGCCGGACGCGCAGGAGCGTCGTCTCCGGCAGCGCGCGCTCGATCTCGAAGTGCGTGACGGCCGCGCGCGGGTCGTCGGTGTCGGTGGACATGACCGTGCGGTCGCGGCGGTCCCGCCCGATCGGGGCGTCGATCGTGCCCGTCCGTGCCGGCGGGCGGCCCTCGACGAGGGCGAGGTACTCGCGGGTGATCTCCCGGCGCTGGAGCGCCGCCTTCAGCGCGCGGTGGGTCGCCTCGTCGCGCGCGACGACGAGCAGGCCCGAGGTGTCGCGGTCGAGCCGGTGGACGATCCCCGGCCGCTCGGGCTCCTCGCCGCCCGCCGCGCGTCCCGCGAGGGCCTGGACGAGCGTCCCGGTGGCGTGGCCGCGCGCCGGGTGCACGACCACGCCCGCGGGCTTGTCGATGACGAGCAGGTGCGCGTCCTCGTAGGCGACCCGGAACGGCGCGGGCTCGCGGTCGGCCTGGACCGCCGGCCGCGGGTCG
>JALOLQ010000107.1 GCA_025455895.1 Solirubrobacteraceae bacterium | reverse complement strand
GGCCGCGGCGGCGTCCGCCGCGAGCGCGCGCCGCCAGCGCCGCCGGCGCGCGCGCACGAGCGCCAGCGCCGCCGCCGGTCCGAGTGCCGCGCAGGCCAGCGCGCCGAGCGGGCCGGCGAGCAGCGCGCCGCCGGCCGCCAGGACGAGCGCGCCGAGCAGCGCCAGCCGGCGGCGCTCGGCGCGGCCCGGGGCGCGGCCGTCGCGGCCCGCGACGTGCGCCGGCGCCAGCAGCCGCGCGGCCGCGCCGAACGGGTCGGCCTCCTGAAGCGCACGCAGGGCGTCGGCCGCCGCGAGCACCGCGAGCACCGCGGCGCACGCGGCGAACAGCAGGCTCACGCCGCGGCCCGCAGCACCGGGCGCCCGCCGCGCAGCGCGTAGACCTCACGCGTCGCCGGGCCGCCGGCGGCGCGCAGCACCTCGCAGACGCTCGTCACGACGCGGGTCCCGTCCGCGCGCCGCTCCTGGAGCACGACGAGGTCGAGCGCGTCGGCGACCTGGGAGCGCACCGCCTCGTGCGGCAGCCCGCTCCCGGCGAGCAGCGCCAGCGTCTCGAGCCGCCGCAGCGCCTCCGCGGGCGAGCCGGCGTGGACGGTGGCCAGCGAGCCGTCATGGCCGGTGGCCATCGCCCCGAGCATGTCGAGCGCCTCCGGGCCGCGCACCTCGCCGACGATGATCCGGTCGGGCCGCATCCGCAGCGCGTTGCGCACGAGCCCGCGGATCGTCACCTCGCCGCGGCCCTCGACGCTCGGCGGGCGCGCCTCGAGCCGCACGACGTGCTCGAGCGGCAGCCGCAGCTCCGCGGTGTCCTCGATCGTCACGACCCGCTCGGCGGGCCCGAGGAACGCGCCGAGCGCCCCGAGCGTCGTCGTCTTCCCCGAGCCGGTGCCGCCGCAGACGAGCACGTTCGCCCGCTCGCGCACCGCGCGCTCGAGCAGGTCGTGCAGCGCCGGCGTCCACGAGCCCGCGGCCACGAGGTCCTCGGGGGTGAAGCGCCGCGGGCGAAAGCGCCGGATCGTGAGCGCCGGGCCGTCGACCGCCACCGGCGGCAGCGCGACGTTCACCCGTGAGCCGTCGGGCAGGCGCGCGTCGCACAGCGGCTCGCTCTCGTCGGCGCGGCGCCCGGCGGGCGTCAGCAGCCGCTCGATCACGTGCCGCAGCGAGGCCTCGTCGGCGAACGCGACGTCCGTGGGCTCCAGGCGCCCGGCGCGCTCGACCCACACCGGCCGCGTGCCGCTGACGAGGATCTCGTCCACCGCCGGGTCGCGCAGCAGCGGCTCGAGCGGCCCGAGCCCGAGCGCGCGCTCGCGCACCAGGGCGCACAGCTCGGCGCGTGCCGGCGGGTCGAGCAGCCCCGCCTCGCGGTCGACGAGCGCGGCGATCCGGTCGGCCGCCTCGCCGCCGGCCCCGGCCCAGGCCTCCTCGACGAGCCGCTCGCGCAACTCGGCGGCGAGCGTGTCGAGGTGGGCGCGGCGGGCGGCGGGGTCCATGGCCGGCCTAGCCCGGAGCCCCGGCGAATCGCCCCCGCAAAGACGCCCGGCCGCCCCTGAGGGCGGCCGGCGGAGGATCGGGGGAGATCGCGTCCCTGAGAAGTCCGGTTACGAGAGGAGGTTCTCCAGCGTCATCGGCGTCGGCTGGTTCGGCTTCAGGAAGTTGAAGGGCGCCCAGGCGTTCTCGAACGGCGGGTGCAGCGTGCAGACGCGCGAGCGGTAGTCCGGCAGGCAGGGGTTGTACGGGTTGACCAGGAGGTGCTGCCCGTCCCCGGTGAGCGCGGTGGCGCGGCTCAGCTCGAGCTGGTTCGGGAATCCGTCCTGGTCCTGGTCGTCGGCGCCGTCGAGCAGCCCGTCGCCGTCGGTGTCCGGGTCGGTCATGCTCGGCTCGGCCATCACCTGCGTGCCGGGCGCGCCGGCGAACGGCGGCTCGGTGGACTCGGTGAGCTTCGCCCAGTAGCCGATCGTGATGCGGCCGGTGCTCTCGTCGTAGTTCGCGAGACCGTCGATGTCGGCGTCCTTCTCGTCGTCGGTGAGGACGCCGTTGCCGTTCATGTCCAGCGGGGAGCCGTTGGCCGGCGTGTCCGCGCTCTCGCGGTTCGTGTCCTGGTCACCGTCGGAGTAGGTCAGCGGCAGCTTGCCGCCGCCGGTCGTGTACACCCAGAGCTGGTACTCCTGGCTCAGCGTCAGGCTGTCGCCGTCGAAGTCGATGTCCTTGTCCCCGGCGTCGAGCGCGTTGGGGTAGGGCTTCTTGCCGGCGTAGGGCAGCGCGCGGGAGTTGAGGTCGAGCGAGGACTCGATCTCGAACCCGTCGCTGATGCCGTCCTGGTCGGTGTCCACGCGGCAGGGGTCGGTCTTGTAGGTCTTCTCCTGCCCGTCGCTGACGCCGTCGGTGTCCGAGTCGGCGTCCGGCTCCTTGGGGTCGGGCTTGCAGCCGGCGACCGAGCCGCCGCCCAGCGAGCCGGGCGGGCCGATCTCCGGCGAGAGCTTCTTCGAGGTGAACGCCTTGCCGAACTTCTTGGCGAGCACGCGCAGGCGGAAGGTCTGGATGCCCTGGGCGCCGCCCTTGCCCGTGAGGTAGGGCAGCAGCTTGGAGGGGACGGTGACGGTGATGCGGGTCGTGGTCGCGCTCTCGGCCTTCACGAAGACGGCGGCCTTCCCGTCGCGCTTGAAGACGACGGTGTTCGCGTTCTTGCCCGCCTTGAAGCCCTTGCCCCGGATCGTCAGCGGCTGGCCGACCTCGAGCTTCATCGGCGAGACCTTCGTGATCGTGGGCAGCGTCACGGCCTGCGCCGCGGTGGGCGACAGGGCGGCGGACGCGACCAGCGCGAGCAGCGGGAGGGCCAGGCGGAATCGGGGCATCGCTCCGCCTATCGGCAGCGCCCGCGGCGGCTTGAGCGGCGCGTGGACGGCTCGACGGAGGTCCGATGCAGGGGCGCTCATCCGGGCCGCGGCAGCGCCCGCAGCTCGCGCGCGTCGGCCTGCGCCTCGGTGAGCAGGACGGCCTGGCGGACGGTGACGCGCAGCGCGAGCGCGACCCGCGGCAGGCCCGCCGCCTCGCCCGCGTCCAGGCCCGGCGCGGCGCGCGCGCCGACGACCTCCGCGCCCGCGAGCGCCAGGCGCGTGCGCGCGCCGTCGCCGGCGTCACGGGTGATGAGGATGTCCGCCCGCGTCCCCGGGGGCAGCTCGTCGGCGCTGCCGACGGCGATGATCCGGGTGATCCGCTCCCCCGGCCGCGCGGCGGCGAGCGCCTCCTCGGCGCCCGCCAGCAGCGCCGGATGCAGGTCCGCGCCGGGCGGGATCGCGACCGCGGTGCGCGCCCCGGTCACCTGCGCCGCGGCGGTGAACCGCCCCTGCGGGGCGTAGCGGGCCGGGACGCGGCGCACGGCCAGCGCCCCGGCCTGCACGACGGCGCCGCGCGCGATCGGCTCGCGGGCGACGAGCACCGCGGTCAGCGGCCCGACGCTGCGCCGCAGCGCCGCCTCGCGGCCGGCCACGTCCGAGACGGCGAGCGCCCCGAGCAGCAGGGCGAGGCCCCCGAGCACGAGCGCGCGGCGCCGCGGGCTCATGCCGCCGTCGCGAGCGCCGGCCCGGGCTGCGCGGCCGGGCGCAGCGCGGGCACGTCGACGAGCCGGTAGCCCACGCCCCAGACGTTCACCACGAAGCGGTCCCCGCCGGCCCCGAGCTTGCGGCGCAGGCGGCAGGCGTGCGAGTCCAGCGTCCGCGTGGTGCCGATCGTGCGCTGTCCCCAGATCGCGCGCAGGAGCTCGGCCTTCGTGAAGACGCGGGTCGGGTCCGAGGCGAGCACGCGCAGCAGCGCGAACTCCTTGGCGCTGAGGTCGAGCGGCAGGCCGCCGAGGTGCGCGGTGCGCGCGGCGGCGTCGATCTCGAGCTCCCCGACGCGCAGGCGCCCGGTGCGCGCGCGGCGCCCGCTGCGGCGCAGCACGGCCTCGATCCGGCAGCGCAGCTCGCGGTAGGACAGCGGCTTGGCGAGCACGTCGTCGGCGCCGTGCTCCAGCGCGCGCACGCGCTCGAGCTCGCCGTCGCGGGGCGCGAGCATCAGCACGGGCACGCTCGGGTCGACGCGGCTGGCGACGCCGTCGGCCTCGCGCACGGCGCGCAGCAGCTCGAGCCCGGCGGCGCCGGGCAGGCCGCCGTCGATCACGGCGAGGTCCGGGTAGGCGCGCTCGAGCAGGTCGTGCGCGTCGCCGGCGTCGTCGGTCACGAGCAGGTCGTAGCCGTCGGCGGTGAGGTTGTCGGCGAGGAACGTGCGCGTGGCGTCGTCGGCCTCGACCAGCAGGATGGTGGAACGGTCACGGTTCGTCATGCCTTCCGTAGGGAACGGCGGCCACGCCTCGCCCCCCACCCGCGCGCGACTACGATCCACGCCGTGCGCGACCACCCGCTCCTCGGCCCGCTGCTCGTCCTGGCGGGCGGGATCGCGCTGCTCGTCAGCTCGCTGCTCACCTGGTACGCGATCGACCTCGGCCAGATCCCGGTCGGGGCGCGCTTCGCCGAGGCGTACGCGCGCCAGAACGACCTCGCGCTCAGCGCCAACGCCTGGGAGCCGCGCGGGCTGCTCTCCGACCTGCTGCTGCTCGCGCTGATCGCCGCGGCGGTCACGCTCGCCGTCGTCGGGATCCTCTCGCGCGGGAGCGACGTGCGCGCGGCGCTCGGCGCGCTGGCCGCCGGCGCGGTCGCGACGATCCTCTGCGTGCTGTGGCTGCTCTCCAAGCCGCGCCCGGCGGACATCATCGAGCTGCGCAGCGGGGCGTGGCTCGGCGTGCTCTCCTCGCTGCTCGTCCTCGGGGGCGCGTTCCTGTGGTGGGACCGGGCGCAGCACCCGGCCGCGCGCTGATCAGTCGCGCTGGCTCGTCGGGCGCACGAGCACCTCGTTGATGCTCACGTGCGCCGGCGCGGCGAGCGCGTGGACGATCGCGTCGGCGATGTCCTCCGAGCGCAGCACCTCGCCGCCCATCTTCTCCTTGATCTTCTCCGCCGCGTCCTGGATGAACTCCTGGTTGTGCGAGAGCAGCTCGGTCTCCACGAAGCCCGGCTCGATGATCGTCACGCGCGTGTTCTGGTGCAGCGCCTCCTGGCGCAGCGCCTCGCTGAAGCCGTTCACGCCCCACTTCGTGAGGTTGTAGACCGCGGCACCGAACGAGGCGCGCCGGCCGGCGACCGAGCTGACGTTCACGATGTGCCCGCCGCCGCCCGCGCGGAAGACCGGCAGCGCCGCGTGCGTGCAGTAGAGGAGCCCGAGGCAGTTGACCTCGATCATCCGCCGCCAGTCGGCGGGGTCCGCCCCCTCGACCGGGCCGAGCAGCATCACGCCGGCGTTGTTCACCAGCGCGTCGAGGCGGCCGAGCCGGTCGCGGGCGCCGGTGACGAACGCCGCCGCCTGGGCCTCGTCGGCGACGTCGACGGCGATCGCCTCGGCGGTCCCGCCCTCGGCGCGGATCCGCTCGGCGAGCGCCTCGATGCGGTCGGTGCGCCGCGCGCCGAGCGCGACGCTCGCGCCGGAGCGGGCGCACAGCAGCGCGGTCGCCTCGCCGATGCCGGAGGAGGCGCCGGTGATCGCCACCGCGCGCCCGGAGAGGTCGTAGCTCATGGCCCGCACCCTACCCGCCGCGGAAGCCCGCAAAGAGCGGGAATCGGTGCAACATCCCGTTCAGCCTTGCGGTCGGGGGAGGGAACGGCCGTAGGATCCCGACGGGACCGGCACCGCCACTGATGGCCGCCGGCCCACGACTTGCTCTGGGAACCATGGACGCTTCGACGCGCGGCAACTACGACTCCGGCGAGGACTTCGTGCTCG
>JALOLQ010000106.1 GCA_025455895.1 Solirubrobacteraceae bacterium | reverse complement strand
GAACGGCACGCTCGAGGAGATCCTCGTCGGCCCGGCCCACGAGAACGACGGCACGTTCAACCTCATGGGCGCGCTGAAGACCTCGATGGCCACCTGCGGCTACCAGGACATCGCCGAGTTCAACCGGGCCGAGCTGATGATCGCGCCGGCGCTGATGACCGAGGGCAAGCTCCTCCAGGCCTCCCAGCAGGTCGGGATGGGCAGCCGCGGCACGGCGGCGTCGAAGCCGGCACCCGGCGCGAACGGGGCCCCCGCCGACAAGGCGCCCGCGCTGTCCGGGACCGCGTAGCCCGGGCGTGTCCGAGGACCACAACCTCATCACCGCCGACATCGCGGCGACCGAGTTCGCCGACGAGTCGGCGCCGATCGACGTCCCGCGCGCCGTCGACGAGGTCGTCGTGCTCGACTACGGCGGCCAGTACTCGCAGCTCATCGCGCGGCGCGTGCGCGAGTGCGGGGTCTTCTCGGAGCTGCTCCCGCACCACGTGGGGGCCGAGGAGGTCGCGCGGCGCAAGCCGAAGGGCCTGATCCTCTCCGGCGGGCCCGCGTCGGTGTACGACGCGAAGGCGCCGAAGCTCGAGCGGGAGCTGCTCGAGCTCGGGATCCCCGTGCTGGGCATCTGCTACGGGATGCAGCTGCTCGCGCTCGAGCTGGGCGGCAGGGTCGAGGGCGCCGAGGTCGGCGAGTACGGCCGCTCCCAGCTCACGGTCACCGAGGAGGGGGCGCTGTTCGCCGGGCTCCCGCACGAGCAGCCGTGCTGGATGTCGCACCGCGACACCGTCTACGAGGCGCCGCCCGGGTTCACCGCGCTCGCCTCCTCGACCCAGTCGCCGGTCGCCGCGTTCGAATCGGCCGCCCAGGGGGTCTACGGGATCCAGTTCCACCCCGAGGTCGTCCACACGCCCTACGGCCAGGAGGTGCTGGGGCACTTCCTGCGCGACGTCTGCGGCTGCGACATGACCTGGTCGGCCGCCTCGATCGTCGAGGAGCAGATCGAGCGGATCCGGGCCCAGGTCGGCGACGCGAAGGTCATCTGCGGGCTCTCCGGCGGCGTCGACTCGTCGGTCGCCGCGCTGCTCGTGCACCGCGCGATCGGCGATCAGCTCACGTGCGTCTTCGTCGACCACGGGATGATGCGCAAGAACGAGGGCGAGCAGGTCGTGGCCACGTTCCGCGACCACTTCCACGTGCCGCTCGTCGCCGTCGACGCCGAGGACCGCTTCCTCGACAAGCTCGCCGGGGTCAGCGAGCCCGAGCGCAAGCGCAAGATCATCGGCGCCGAGTTCATCCGCGTCTTCGAGGAGGAGGCCGCGAAGCTCAGCGACGCGAAGTACCTCGTCCAGGGGACGCTCTACTCGGACGTGATCGAGTCCGGCGGCGGCACCGGCGCCTCCACGATCAAGAGCCACCACAACGTCGGCGGCCTGCCCGACGACATCGAGTTCGAGCTCGTCGAGCCGCTGCGCGCGCTGTTCAAGGACGAGGTCCGCGCCGTCGGCGCCGAGCTCGGCCTGCCCGAGCGGCTCGTCTGGCGCCAGCCGTTCCCGGGGCCGGGCCTCGCGATCCGGGTCGTCGGCGGCGAGGCGACGAAGGCGCGGCTCGACCTGCTGCGCGACGCCGACGCCGTGCTCCAGGACGAGATCCGCAAGGCCGGCCTCTACCGCGACCTGTGGCAGTCGTTCTGCGTGCTGCCCGACGTGCGCACCGTCGGCGTCCAGGGCGACGAGCGCACCTACGGCTACGTCGTCGTGATCCGCGCGGTCACGAGCGACGACGCGATGACCGCCGACTGGGCACGGCTGCCCTACGACCTGCTCGAGCAGATCGCCTCGCGGATGATCAACGAGCTGCGCGACGTCAACCGGGTCGTGCTCGACATCACGAGCAAGCCGCCCGGCACCATCGAGTGGGAGTGAGGGCGGTTCGCGGATCTCGTGGCGCCTGAGGCCGCCCACGAGGTCGCACCGTGCTGACGCACTATCGCGACCTCGCGTTCGCCCTCAGGCATCCGCGATCTCTCGCTCGCGGGGCGTGGGGGTGGCGCGGCGGACCTCGCCTGAGCGGAGCGGCTACCATGTGCGCTCGCGCCGCGGCCGATCCCGGCTGTGCGGCGCGTTTCTCACGCCATGAAGACCTACGTCGCCAATGCCAACGACCGCGAGCGCAACTGGCTCGTCGTGGACGCCAACGGGCAGACGCTCGGCCGGCTCGCCACGCAGATCGCCGATGCGCTGCGCGGCAAGCGCAAGCCCGAGTACACGCCGCACGTCGACACCGGTGATTTCGTCGTCGTGATCAACGCCGAGAAGATCTCGGTCACCGGCAACAAGCGCCGCGAGAAGATGTACCGGCGCCACTCCGGCTACCCGGGCGGCCTGCGCGAGCGGTCCCTCGAGGAGATGCTCGAGCGGCGCCCCGAGGAGGTCATCCGCCTCGCGGTGAAGGGGATGCTGCCCCGCAACCGCCTCGCCCGCAAGCAGCTGACGAAGCTCAAGGTCTACGCGGGCCCCGAGCACCCGCACGTGGCGCAGAAGCCGACCCCGATGGAGATCAAGTCCTGATGGCCGACGAGACGACCCCGAACGACGAGCAGGCCCCCGAGGAGCAGCCCGAGGCCGCCGCTCCCGCCGAGGAGGCCGCCCCCGCGCCGGAGGAGACCCCGGCCGCCGAGGAGGCGCCCGCGAGCGAGGAGGCCCCCGTCGAGGAGGTCGTCGCCGAGGCCCCGGCCGAGCCGGTCGCCGAGGCCGAGCCGGTCGCCGAGGCCGAGGAGCCCGCCGCCGAGGAGAAGCCGCGCGAGAAGCCGGCGATCCCGGGCGCCGACCTCGAGGTCGACATCGTGCTCGAGGGCGAGCAGGCCCTCGGCGAGGACCACGACCCGTACGCCGTCGACGAGGGCGAGGAGCCCGCCGGCGAGGGCGACGAGGAGGCCGTCGCCGACGAGCCGATCGCCGCGGTCATCGAGCTCGCCGCCGACGCGCGCTACCGCGCCACCGGCAAGCGCAAGACCGCCGTCGCGCGCGTGATCCTCAAGCCCGGCACCGGCGAGTACATCATCAACGGCAAGCCGCTGAACGACTTCTTCCCGCGCCCCGCGCTCCAGCGCAACATCCGCCAGCCGCTCGAGGCGGTCGGCTACGAGGAGCGCATGGACGTCATCGCCCGCATGCACGGCGGCGGCGTCTCCAGCCAGGCCGGCGCCCTGCGCCACGGCATCTCGCGCGCGCTGCTCGAGGCCGACCCGAACCTGCGCGGCGCGCTGAAGAGCCGCGGCTTCCTCACGCGCGACGCGCGCGCGAAGGAGCGCAAGAAGGCCGGGCTCAAGAAGGCCCGCAAGCGGCCGCAGTTCAGCAAGCGCTAGCCGGGACCCGCGGAGGGTCCATGGCCCGCGAGCTGTTCGGCACCGACGGCGTCCGTGGCGTCGCCGGCGACAAGCTGAGCGCGGATCTCGCGCTCGCCCTCGGCCGCGCCGCGACGCTCGAGTGCCCGGCCGGGCGCCCGCAGGTGCTCGTGATCCGCGACACGCGCGAATCGGGCGAGATGCTCGAGGCCGCGCTCGCCGCGGGGGTCACCGCCGCCGGGGGCGACGTGCTGCTCGGCGGCGTCCTGCCGACCCCGGCCGCGCCGCTGCTCATCGGCCGCTACGGCTTCGACCTCGCCGCGGTCGTCTCCGCCTCGCACAACCCGTTCCACGACAACGGGATCAAGTTCTTCGCGGCCGACGGCTTCAAGCTCTCCGACGCCCACGAGGAGCGCGTCGAGGAGATCCTGCGCGGGCCGGCCCGCCCGAATCCCGACATCGGCCGCGTGCGCGCGCTGCACGGGACGCAGGAGGACTACCTGCGGGCGCTCGAGACGCGCTTCCAGGGCCTCGACCTCGCCGGCGTCGACGTCCTGCTCGACTGCGCGCACGGCGCGACCTACAAGGTCGGCCCGGAGGTCTTCCGCCGCCTCGGCGCCACCGTCACGACGATCGGCGCCGAGCCCGACGGGCGCAACATCAACGACGGCGTCGGCTCGACGCACGTCGAGGCGCTCGCGCAGGCGGTCGTCGCGGGCGGCCACGATCTCGGCTTCGCCTTCGACGGCGACGGCGACCGCGTGCTCGCCGCCGATCGCACCGGAGCGGTCGTCGACGGCGACGAGCTGATCGCGCTCGCCGTGCTGCACCTGCGCCGCGAGCAGCGCCTCGGCGGCGGGGTCGCGGTGACGGTGATGACGAACTACGGCTTCCACACGGCGATGCGCGAGGCCGGGGTGGAGGTCGCCACCACCGCCGTCGGCGACCGCTACGTGCTCGAGGCGCTGCGCGAGAAGGGCTGGGCGCTGGGCGGCGAGCAGTCCGGCCACATCATCGACATGGGCTTCGTGCCCTCCGGCGACGGGATCGCCAGCGCGCTGCTGACGCTCGAGGCGCTCGAGGGCGGCGACCTCGCCGAGCGCCACGCGATGGAGAAGCTGCCCCAGCAGCTCGTCAACTGCCGGGTGGCCGACAAGGCCGCGGCGATGGCCGCGGTCGAGGGCCCGGCCGCCGACGAGCACGCCGCCCTCGACGGCCGCGGGCGCGTGCTCGTGCGCCCCAGCGGCACCGAGGAGCTCGTGCGCGTGATGGTCGAGGCGCCGAGCGCCGAGGAGTGCGAGGCGGTCTGCTCGCGGCTGGTGGCGATCGTCGACGCCGCCGGCTGAGGCCGAACCGGTCGAGCGGCGCGCAGCTCGGCGCCGCTCAGCGATTCCAGGGCGAGCCGGTCAGCCGGTTGCGTGCGCAGGCGACGCTCTGCGCGGCCCGGCTGCCGTTGCGCCGGGCGCGCCGGCACTCGTCGGTCGGGCGCAGCCGCGCGCCGAGCGCGGTGTGCGGCGTGAGGTCGAACTGGTAGCGGATCCGCGTGCAGCCGCGGTGGCGCACGGCGAGCAGGAAGCGGTGGCCGACGATCCCCGTGAAGCGCAGCGACCCCGCCATCCGCGGGGCGGCGAGCGTGATCGGGTCGGTCGGGTCCCAGCCGAGGCGCAGCACGCCGAGCGGCGGGCGGTACACCGTCAGGTCGGCGTCGTAGAGCCCGACGCGGACCGCTCCCCGCTCGCTCCCGCAGCCGCCCAGCAGGCTCACCAGCACCTCGATCTCGCGCTCCTCGAACGGGGCCAGCAGGTACCAGTCGGTGTCGCGCGCGCTCTGCAGCGTCCCGGTGACCACCGGCGCCGTGACCGGCCCGGTCGCGCCCACGGCGCGGTCGTCGCGCTCGCGCGCCCCGGCAGGAGCGGGCAGCGCCGCGAGGGCGAGCAGACCGAGGACGAGCGGCGTCAGCCGGCGCATGGGCGCTGCATCGGCCGCGCGGCGCTCCGGCTTGAGGTGCGGCGCGCAGGTCAGCCCAGCCGCGCGCGGGCGGCCGGGCCGCTGATCCCGGCGCGCGTGCGCCCGGCCACCGTGACCTGCCGCAGGCGCGCCGCGGTGCCGAGCCCCCGCACCTGCACGCGGGCGCCGCGACGCACCTCGCGCACGAGGACGCGTCCGTCGGCCAGCCGCAGGCGAACGAGGTGCGCGTCGGCGCCGCGCGCGCGCCGCCAGGTGACGGTGGCCACGCCGCGGCGCAGCGTCGCGCGCGCTCCGGCGACGGCCCCCGCGGGCTGGGCGCCGGGCGCCACGTAGCGCGCCAGCGTCAGCCGCGGACGGCGGACCGGAGCCCGGCGCTCGACGAACGCGACGACGGTGCGCGGTCCCCCGCGGCCCTCGGCCGCGCGCAGGCGCAGAACGCCTGCCCCGTTGCGCAGCGTCCCCAGCGGCCGGCTGACGCCCGCTCCGCGCTCGAAGACGCGCACCGTGGTCCCGGCGCCGATGCCGGACGCGCGGTAGGCGAGGACTCGCGCGCCGCCCGATCGGCG
>JALOLQ010000105.1 GCA_025455895.1 Solirubrobacteraceae bacterium | reverse complement strand
GAGGGCGAGGCGGCCGGCGAGGCGAAGGGCACGAAGGCCGGTGCCGAGGCCGCGCTCGGCGGGTTCACCGACTGGGTCTCCGGCGCGCCCTACATCGTGCGGGTCAAGCCGGGCACCGACGAGGTGCCCTGGGTGATCAGCACGCGTACCCAGATGCAGCCGGACACCGACTACGCGCTCTGCCAGAGCGATCCGCAGTCGGTCTGCACGCAGGCCACCGGCGACACGGGCGAGTGAGGGCCTGACGGCGACGGGCGGGGCCGCGATCCGCAGCGGCCCCGCCCTCGCCTCTCGCGGGGAGCCTCCTCGCCCCGCGAAACCCGGTCCATCAGCGGGAGGTGCGGTTGGAACGCCGCCGGACCGGCGAGGTTGCGCGACTGCTGCTCAGCGCCCGAGCGCGGGCACGGCGGGCGCCGCGCGGTCGCGCAGGCGCGCGAGCACGGCCGGCGGGATCGGCGGGATCGCCGTGAGATCGGCCGCGGAGGCCCCGCGGCCGGCCGGCTTCGCATAGCGGAAGGCGCGCCCGCCGAGGACGCCGCTCACGCGGTTGCGCCCGGCGAAGACGATCGAGCCGGACACCGGTCCGTCCACCCGCAGGCGCCCGCGCAGGCTGTTGCCGAGGACGTCGAGGTCGCCGCTGAGGCGCACCCCGGGGACGTAGCTGTAGGCGCTGAGGCGCAGCGTGCCGGCGAAGGCGTCGTCGCCGCGCAGGCTCCCGCCGCGCAGGCCGCCGGCGCTCGCGCTGAAGCCGGAGAAGACGGCCTCCACGGCGCTGAACGCGGCCTCCTGCGCGGTGTCGAGCGCCGCGCGGACCACGCGGCCGCGCTCACCGGCGATCTCGCCGGCGCGCGGGACCTGCGCGAGCGAGCGCGGCGGCCGGGGCAGGACCGGGATCCCCTTGGTCTTGCCGCGGCACGGCTGCCCGACCGCCTGCCCGGCCGCGAAGCGGCGCATCGCGCGCGCGGCGCAGCCCGTGGTGTCCGAGTCGATCACGTCGTGGCCGATCCCGTCGGCCACGACGATCCGGCTGCCCGGGATCTCGCGCTGCACGGCCTGGGCCTGCTCGAGCGGCGTGCGCATGTCGTCGCGCCCGGCCAGCATCAGCGTGCGGACCTTCGGGAGCCGCCCGATCGGCGGCCGCGGAGCCGCCTGGCGCGGGAACAGCCGGCAGAGCTGGGCGGCGCCCTCGCCGCGGGTCATGCGCGCCGAGAAGGGCCGGAAGTACGCGGGCGGGATCGCCGCGAAGGCCGCGTCGATCGCCGCCGGCCGACCGGCCGGATCGCTCGTGAGGTCGTACGGGAGCGTGCCGTCCAGGCAGGTGGTGGTGAGGAACAGCCCGGTGCTGAACGCGCGCACCGGCGTGTTCGGCGGACCCTCGACCGGCCGGCGCAGGCGCAGCAGCGGCGCCGGATCGCCGCCGGCCGCGGCGGCGATCGCTCCGGGGAGCCGGGCGAAGAGGTTCGGGTTGAAGTCCCCCGTGGTGACGATCGACCACAGCTCGTCCTCGCGGGTGAGCGCGGCGGCCCGGCGCCGCCCGCGCGTGTCGAAGACGCCGCCGCGGATCGCGCGGCCGGCATCGAGGCGCTGCGCGAGCGTCCCGATGTCGCGCACGAAGCCGGTCGTGGCCCCGCGGCAGCGCGAGCCGGCGCAGAAGCCGTCGAGCACGCGCGGCAGCCAGCGCCCGGTGTTCGCGCCGAAGCCGTCGAGCGACGCGCGGTCCACCACGGAGTCGAGGACGAGCATCCGCGTGCGCTCGGGGTAGGCGCGCGCGTACTCCTGGGCGACCCACGTCCCGTAGCTGATGCCCATCAGCGCCATCCGCGGGGACGCGAAGGCGCGCCGCAGCACCTCGAGGTCGCGGACGCTGTCGGCCGTGCGGTAGAAGGCCCGCCGGGGGCCGATCTGGCGGGCGCACTTGAGCATGTCGCGCTCGTCGTAGGTGTCGAGGCCGTCGAGCTTCTGGAGGTCGGGGCAGCGCAGCGGCGCCGACAGCCCGGTGCCGCGCTGGTCGATCACCACGAGGCGGTGCGTGCGCAGCAGCGGCTCGAGCGTCACGGCGAACGTCCCGATCGCCTCGACCGAGCCCTGCCCCGGGCCGCCCGAGAGCGCCACGAGGATCGGCTTGTCGCGGTCGCCGCGCTCGGCGGCGACGGCGAGCCGCATGCGGCCGGGCGTGCGGCCGCTGTGGTCGAGCGGCACGGTGATCGTGCCGCAGCCGAACTCGGGCTCCCCGGCACAGGGGCGCAGCGTCAGCGCCGAGGCCGGAGCCGGCGCGGCGAGCAGGACGGCGAGCAGCGCGAGGGCCACCGCGAGCGCTCCCCGCCGCGGGCCCCGGACCGCTCGCCCCGGATGCGGGAGGAGGCGGGAGGCGAACACCACGACGGACGGTACCGTGCGGGCGCCGGGACCGGCGCTGCTTCCCGTCCCGTTCCGGCCGGACCGGGGGGACGCGGCGCACCGCGCCGGTAGCCTCCCGGGCCGATGCCGCAGGAGCCCGGAGACGTCGGCCCGCCGCGGCCCGAGGAGCCCGTGGCGCCGTCGCCGCTGTGGCTGCGCCCGGAGGCCGCCGCCGAGCCCGGCGCCGAGCGCCCGGCGCCCGAGCCGCTCGGCGAGCGCTGGCTCTCGGACCGCCGGTCCGAGCCACCGCCCGCGGACGAGCCCGAGCCCGACGACGACGCTCCGGCACCCCGCCGCCGCCCGCGCCTCGTGCTCGCGGCGCTGCTGGCCGGGGCAGCGCTGGCGATCGTGCTCGTGGCGCTCGCGCTGCGGGACGGATCCGGCGAGCGCGACCCAGCGCCGCGGGCGCAGACCGGCTGGTCGGCGTGGCGGCCCGCCGCCACCGCGGACCCCGCGCGCGGCGCCCGGGAGATCGCCGAGCGGGTCGCCGGCCGCTACAGCGCGAGCGACGGCGGCCGGCTCGTCCATGTGGAGGGCGGGAGGCTGCGGATCGACGATCTGCGCCTCACGGTCGCCGTGCAGCTGCCGCCGTCGGCCGGCGGGCGCCTGGAGATCTTCAGCGACCCGGGCGTGCTCTACCGGATGTGCGGGCTCGGCCCGGACTGCCGCGTCGCCTCCGGGCGGCCCTCGGTCGCGCGCCATCTGCTGCTGCGGCGGGCCGCGCTCGAGCTCGCGCTCCACAGCTTCCGCTACCTGGACGGGGTCCAGCAGGTCGCGGTGCTGCTGCCGCCCAGTGCCGCCCAGCGCGACGGCCAGGCGGTCTACATCCGCCGCGCCCAGGTCGCCCCCGAGCTGCGCAAGCCGCTCGACTCGACGCTCACCGAGCGCACGCCGACGATCGCGAACGTCAAACGCTCGCCGGACGCGCTGCTCGTCCAGCAGCTCACGATCCCGGCGCTCTTCACCTACGGCTTCACGCCGCGTGATCGCCGCAACCGCGCGTTCCTGCTGCTCGACCCGCTCAGCGCACCCGAGAACCAGGCGCCGGGCGAGAACCCCGCGCGCCCGCGCGGCTGATCACGCGCCGGTCTGCGGGGGCTCCCCGGCGGGCTCGCGCGGCGTGAAGCCCGCGCAGCGCAGCACCGGGACCCGCGGGTACTTCACGAACCGCGGGTCCTCGAACGAGCGCTCGCACATCGAGAACCGCGAGCCCCGGCCCGTGCGTACCAGACGCTGGTGCGCGCACGCCGAGCAGAGACCGAAGTGCGGGGCGGGCGGCGCCATCCCGGCCACTATACTTTCTGAAGCGTGAAGACGTTCGTGCGGCTCCTGGGCTTCCTGCGTCCCTACCGGCGCGGCGTCGCGCTGTCCTTTGCGCTGGCCACCGCGGCGATGGTCATGACGGTCACGATCCCGTGGCTCACGGGCCGCGCGATCGACCGGATCGACGCCGGGGACGAGGCCGGCCTCGAGCTGCTGGGCGCGGCCGTGCTCGCCGCCGGGGTGCTGCGGCTGACGCTGACCGTGGTCCGCCGGCTCGTCGCCGGCCGCGTGTCGCTGGGGGTCGAGCTCGACCTGCGCGCCTCGATGTACGAGCGCTTCCAGGAGCTCGAGCTGGCGTTCTTCGACCGCCAGCAGACCGGCCAGCTCATGTCGCGCGCGACCGTCGACCTGCAGTCGGTGCGCTTCTTCCTGGGCTACGGGCTGGTGTTCATGATCCAGTCCGCGCTGACGATCCTGCTCTCGGCGGTGGCGATGCTGATCGTCGACCCGCGCCTGGCGGTGATCTCGCTCGCGCCGGTCCCGTTCGTGATCCTCGTCGCCGCCCGCTACGGGCGGCGCTCGCGGCCGGCGCTCCAGGAGGTGCAGCAGCGGATCGCCGAGCTGACGGCCGACGTCGAGGAGAACGTGTCCGGCGTCCGCGTGGTGAAGGCGTTCGCCGCCGAGGCCCGGCAGGAGCGGCGCTTCCGGCGCGAGGTCGGCCGCGTCTTCGAGCAGTCGATGGTCTCGACGCGGATCCAGGCGTTCTACAACCCGTTCATCGGCTTCCTGCCCCAGCTCGGCCTCGCCGCCGTGCTCTTCGTGGGCGGGCGCCAGGTGATCGACGGCACGATCACGCTCGGCGAGTTCAGCGCGTTCTACACCTACCTGCTGATGCTGATCGGCCCGATGCGCACGCTCGGGATCTCGCTCGGGATGGCCCAGCGCGCGACCGCCTCCGGGGCCCGGCTCTTCCAGATCCTCGACCGCGTCCCCCAGATCACCGCGCGCCCCGGCGCCGGCCCGCTGCCGCCCGGCTCGGGCCGCGTGGAGTTCCGCGGCGCGACGCTGCGCTACGAGGGCGCCTCGCGCGAGGCGCTGCGCGACGTCACGGTCACCGTGCCCGCCGGCTCCACGGTCGCCGTGGTCGGCGCGACCGGCTCGGGCAAGACGACGCTCGTGCAGCTCGTCCCGCGCCTCTACGACGTCACCGGCGGCCAGGTGCTCGTCGACGGAGCCGACGTGCGCGACCTCGACCCCGCCGAGCTGCGCGCCGCGATCGCCGTCGTCACCGACGACCCGTTCCTGTTCTCGGCGACGGTGCGCGAGAACATCGCCTACGCGCGGCCGGACGCCGGCGACGAGGAGGTCGAGATCGCCGCGCGGCGCGCGCAGGCGCACGACTTCATCCGCCGCCTGCCCGACGGCTACGACACCCGCGTCGGCGAGCGCGGCCTCACGCTCTCCGGCGGGCAGCGCCAGCGCCTGGCGATCGCCCGCGCGCTGCTCGCCGATCCGCGGATCCTGATCCTCGACGACGCGACCTCGAGCGTCGATGCCAGCACCGAGCAGCAGATCAAGGCCGCGCTGCGCGAGGTGATGGCCGGGCGCACGACGTTCGTGATCGCCCACCGCCTCTCGACGATCTCGCTCGCCGACGAGATCCTCGTGCTCGAGGACGGCGAGGTCGCGGCGCACGGATCGCACCATGAGCTGCTCGAGGACTCCGGGCTCTACCGCGAGATCGTCGAGAAGGGCCTGCCCGACCAGGTGTTCCTGACCCGCAAGCCGCTCGAGCCGGAGGTGGCGGGCCTGTGACCGGGCACTGGGGCCCGCCCGTCGACGACCGCCCGCCGGTCGCGCCCGAGGACGCCTCGCTGCGCGAGCGCGTGCGCCTGCTGTGGGCCGACTCGCAGCGGCGCCTGCGCGGGACCAGCGGCCGCGGGCGCAAGGTCCGCGGGCTGCTCGTGCTGCTGCGGCCCTACCGCGCCCGCGTGATCCTCGGCCTGGCGGCGATCGTGCTCGGGGTCGCCGCCTCGCTGGCCCCGGCGCCGCTCGCTGCCGCCGCGATCGACCGCGGCATCCGGCCGGGGGACGTCGCGGTGCTGAACACCGTCGTCGCGCTCTACCTGCTGAGCGTGCTCGTCGTCTGGGGCACCTCGTACGCGCAGACGTTCCTGATCGGCTGGACCGGCCAGCGCGCCCTGCAGGACCTGCGCGTGCGGCTGTTCGCCCACCTGCAGCGGATGCCCGTCGGCTTCTACGAGCGCCGGCCGGCCGGCGTG
>JALOLQ010000392.1 GCA_025455895.1 Solirubrobacteraceae bacterium | reverse complement strand
CGGGCGCCTCCCGTTCTGATCGTCCGCTAGCATTCCCGCAACGCCGAACCGTCGTGCGCCTCGCAGCGCGGCGGACGGGGGACCCACTGCGGGCCGCATGGCCCGCCGGGGCGAATCGGATCTCCTGATCCGTAGGGCCGCTCGTTCGGCCCGAGCCCGTCAGCTCACCCCGTAGGCCGTGAACGAGGACCCACGATCATCGCCCTGCGCTCCTTCAGCTTCCGCCCTGCCGCGCTCGCGGCCGTCGTCGCGTGCCTCGCGCTGCCCGCCGTCCCCGCCCACGCCCAGATCGGCGGGTTCGAGGCCGGGCAGGCGCTGGTGTCGGCGACGCCGGCGCTCGCCGGACAGCCGATGCGGTTCGACGGCACCGTCGGTCCCGGCGCGTCGGGGCGCCTGGTGGCGATCGAGCTGCAGCCGGCGGGCGGCGAGTTCACGCGCGTCGCGCAGGTGCGCGCCGACGGATCCGGCGCCTTCCGCGCGACCTGGCGGGCCGGCGCGCCCGGGCAGTACCTCGTCCGCGCGGTGGTGGGCGCCGACGCCGCGGCCGCCCAGGCCGTGACGGCCCCGACCACGCGAGCGATCGTGTACCGGCCGGCGGGCGCCACCTGGTACTCGCTGCCCGGCAACCGCACCGCCTGCGGACAGGTGCTGCGCCGCGCGACGCTCGGCGTCGCGCATCGCACGCTGCCCTGCGGAACGCCGGTCGACGTGACGTGGGGCGGGCGCACGATCACCGTCCCGGTGATCGACCGCGGGCCGTTCGTCAAGGGCGTGCACTACGACCTGACGCTCGCAGCGGCGCGTGTGCTCGGCTTCGTGCGAGCCGGCCGGGTACGCGTCGGCGTGCTGCCCGCGACCGAGCGCGCCCCGGCGAGCCCGCTGTCCGCCGTCGCCCCGGGCGGCGGCGCCGACCCGCGCTGAGCGCGGCCCGCCGGGCCGTGGGGGCCGTGCCGCCGCTCAGGCGATCGGCACGCCGGCGGCGCGGGCGGCGAAGATCCCCTCGTCCGCGTGCGCGACGAGCGAGGCGGCGTCGGTCCCGTCGTCCGGACTGACCGCGATGCCGACCGAGACGCCGAGCGGCGCACCGTGCAGCGGCGGCTGCGTGCCCATCGCGCGGACCAGGCGCCGTGCCAGCGCCCGGGCTCCCTCCAGATCGGTCGCCCCGGCGACGATCCACAGCCGGCCGTCGCGCTCGCGGACGGCCGCGTCACCGGGACGCAGTTCGTCGCGCAG
Source organism: Solirubrobacteraceae bacterium (assembly GCA_025455895.1). Classification (GTDB taxonomy): domain Bacteria; phylum Actinomycetota; class Thermoleophilia; order Solirubrobacterales; family Solirubrobacteraceae; genus F1-60-MAGs163. Next base: position 2,348 of record JALOLQ010000392.1, on the reverse strand, counting down.
CGCCCGCTCGGCTCGATCGAGCGCCTCGCGCGCGTCGCCGTGGAGGTCGGCGGCGAGCAGGCGATCCGCGTCGTCGACGTCGACCGCCAGCAGCGCGGACGGGACGCCCTCGGCGACGAGCCGCTCCATCCGCCGGACCACCGCCGTCGCCCACGGCTCGTGACGGTCTCCGAGCGCGAGCGCCTGCGCGCTGGGGAAGACGTCGGCGGGGACGGGCGGCTCGGCGGGCACGGAAGGCGGCTCGTGCGCCAGGTCAGGTACGGGCGCCAGGTGGGGACCCGCCGGCGCCGGTCCGGGTGCCGGCGGCGCCAGCTGCGCGACGGCCGCCGTCGCGACGGTGTCGCAGACCAGGCCCAGCCGCGCCGCCAGGTCGGCGACGAGCTGGGGCTCGGGGTGGCGCAGCACGGCGAGCAGCTCGTTCCAGAGCACGGCGCGCAGCGCGCCGAGCGCCCCGGCGGCCCGGCCGCTCCCGCCAGCTGCCCGGCGCGAGCGGCGAGCGGGCCCAGCTCACCGCCGGGCTGCAGGCGCTCGAGCGCGGCGTCGGAGGCGAGCGCCGCGACCATCGCCGAGCACAGCGGCGGTGCATCGCGGGCCAGCTCCGCGGCCGGGAGCGTCGCCGCCCGCTGCAGCGGCGCGGCAGCGAGGAGCGTGAGCAGCCAGCCCTTGGCCAGCCCGTCGGCATCGGCCACGTCGGCGAGCGGCGCGTCGGCGACGGGGCGGGCCGGACGGCCGGGGTGGATCCCGCGAGCATGGCCGGTGGATACCAGCGCGTGCGGACGACGCCGGTGCGTCATGCTGCCCGGCGATGGCCGGTTCGCTGCTCGATGTCGCCGACGCCCGCGCCCGCGTGCTGCATGCCGCGGCGCCGCTGCCCACCGAGGAGGTCGCGGTCGAGCACGCCCTCGGGCGCGTGCTCGCCGAGGAGGTCGGGGCCCCGCACGACGTCCCGCCGTTTCGCAGCAGCGCGATGGACGGCTTCGCGCTGCGCTCGGGGAAGGCCGACCGGGACCTGGCGGTGATCGGCGAGTCGCGCGCCGGGAGGCCCGCCGACGTCGCGGTCGGCTACGGCGAGGCCGTGCGCATCTCGACCGGCGCGCTCGTGCCCGACGGCGCCGACGCCGTGATCCAGCTCGAGCTGACCGAGGACCGCGGCGAGCGGGTCCAGGTGCTCGACGACGTCGCCCCCGGGCGCAACGTGCGCGAGGCTGGCGAGGACCTGCGAGCGGGGGCGCACGTCATGGGTCCGGGGCGACGGCTCACCCCGGCCGATCTGGGCGTGCTCGTGAACGCCGGTCGCGCGGCCGTGCGTTGTGCGCGGCGCCCGCGCACCGCCGTGCTCGCAACCGGCGACGAGCTGCTGCCCCCCGGCGAGCCGCTGGGACCGGGCCAGATCCACGACTCCAATCTCGTCACCCTGCAGGCGCTGGCGCAGACCGACGGCGCCGAGGTCGTACTGGCCCGTCACGTGCCCGACCATCCCGGTGCCACGCGGCGCCCGAACTGGGCGTGGAGGAGCGTTTCTGGCGCGTCGCGCTGCGCCCCGGCAAGCCCACCTGGTTCGGCGCCCGCGGCCGCACGCTCGTGTTCGGCCTGCCCGGCAACCCGGTCTCCGCGATGGTGACCTACCTGCTCTTCGCGCGCCCGGCGCTCCACGCCCTGCAGTGGGCCGAGCCGCCCGCCCCGCGCCGCGCCGTGCTCGGCGAGCACCTGGTCCCGCATCCCGAGCGCGACGAATGCGTCCGGGTGCGGCTCGAGGACGGCGTGGCCTACGCGACGGGCCCGCAGGGCTCGCACGTGCTCACGTCGATGAGCCAGGCCGATGCGCTCGCGGTGGTGCCCCGGGGCACGCTGGCGCTCGTGGCCGGCGAGCCGGTGGACCTGATCGCGATCTGAGCGCGCCGCGCGCCGCGGTCGGCGCGGGCCCGGGCCGCTACGCGGCCTCGAGGTAGGCCACGACCCGGTTCGTGAGCGCCGTGAGCGCCGGCGCCGGCTCCTCGACCGCCATCGGGCGATCGGCGAGCAGCGCGGAGAAGCGCTCGCCGAGCTCCGGGTCGCGACGTGCGGCGAGACGCGCGCCGACCTCGGCGGCACGGCGCGTGGCCACGGGGTCGACCGTCCAGATCGCCTCGAAGCGGCGGTCGAGGTCGTCCGCGCCGCCGGGCTCGGTCACCCCCGGCTGCTCCCAGGCCAACAGGCAGGCCGCGTAGCCCGGGGCGTCGATGACCACGGCCCACTCGTTGCCGAGCGCGTCCGCGGGCGCGATCGGGATCTCGGCCGGGCCGCCAGGCGGGTGGCGAACGTCGGCGAAGTCCGCGAACACGACGGCCGCCTCGGCCGTGCGCGCCAGC
>JALOLQ010000104.1 GCA_025455895.1 Solirubrobacteraceae bacterium | reverse complement strand
GGCTACCACGAGGCGCTGCGCGCGCTCACGCGCGAGCACGGGACGCTGCTGCTGATCGACGAGACGCACACGTTCTCCGCCGGCCCCGGCGGCTGCACCGAGGCGTGGGACCTCGAGCCGGACCTGTTCGTCATCGGCAAGGCGATCGCGGGCGGCGTGCCCGCCGGGGCGCTCGGGCTCGCGGCGCACGCCGTGGAGACGATGTTCGAGCAGCACGAGGCCGACTACGAGGACACCGGCGGGGTCGGCGGCACGCTGGCCGGCAACCCGCTGACGAGCGCGGCGATGCGCGCGACGCTCGAGCACACGCTGCACGCCGACGCCTTCGCCCACACCATCCCGCTGGCCGACCGCTTCGCCGACGGCGTCGAGGAGGTGATCGGCACCTACGGCGTGCCGTGGAACATCTCGCGCCTCGGCGCCCGCGCCGAATACCAGTTCCTGCCCGAGCCCGCCCGCAACGGCACGGTCGCCTTCCACTCGCACGACACCGACCTCGAGCGCTACCTGCACCTGCACGCCATGAACCGCGGCGTGATCATCACCCCGTTCCACAACATGGCGCTCATGTGCCCGCAGACCACCGCGGCCGACGTCGACGCCCACACGCGGGTCTTCGCCGAAGCGGTCGAGGAGCTCGTCGGGGCATAGGCGGGGCAGGGCGCCGGAGCGCCCCGCCCCGCTCGCCGTCACTTCACCGCGACCGAGCCGAAGAAGCGGCAGGTGCCGCCGGTCTTGTCCGCGATCGAGGTGATCTGGCCGGTGATGAGCTCCCCGTCCGCGCCGCGGACCGAGAAGGCGTCGTCGTAGCCGTCGGAGATCGTCGCCGCGCCGGACGAGTCGGCCCCCGGGTTCTCGATGCGCCGCTGATTCTGCGGGGTCGCGGGCCCGACAGCGGCCTGGCTGCTGTCGTCGCCGGCGAACGCCGCGCCGTCCTTCGTGCTCTGCACCTCGACGTAGCTCTTGCGGTTCGTCCCGCCCTCGAGCACGCACTCGGCGACCACGGTGACCGAGCCGCTCGCCGCGAGCGTCGCGGTCCCGTCGCCGGTGATCGCCACGTCCACGAGCCGCAGCTGATCGACCGTCTTGGCGCTGTCGGCCTTCGCCGCGGTGTCGGCCTTGGCCGCCGTGTCCGCCTTCGCGGCGCTCGCGGCGGTGGTCGCGCTCCCCGCGGTGGTCGCGCTCGCAGCCGTCGTCGCGCTGTCCGCGGTCTTGGCCTTCGGGACCGCGGCGAGCTTCGCCTCGTTCACCTGCGTCCCGGTGATCCCGTTCTTCTTGATCCGGTCCCCGGGGATCGAGTTCTTCTTGATGTCCTTGCCGTTGAGCTTCGTGACGGCGTAGCTGGTGCCGCCCAGCGCGACGAAGAGCGCGAGCAGCGAGATGACGAGCGCCGGCGAGGGGCGCGTGAGGCGATGGTGCATCCGAGGGTCTCCTTCCGGGCCGTCCCGGCCCGATCACGTTGGGCCGTGATCCCATCACGGCGCCCGGCCGGAATCCCGGGGCGTAAGCTGTAGGGCGATGCAGCGCGAACCCCTCGTCGACGGCCACGGACGGCGGATCGGCGACGTCCGCGTCTCGGTCACCGATCGCTGCAACTTCCGCTGCCAGTACTGCATGCCCGCCGAGGGGCTGCCCTGGCTCGAGCGCGACGCGGTGCTGACCTTCGAGGAGATCGAGCGCCTCGTCCGGCTGCTCGCCGAGATGGGCGTCCACGACGTGCGCCTGACCGGCGGCGAGCCGCTCGTGCGCAAGGACTTCCCGCAGCTCGTCGAGCTGCTCGGCGCCGTGCCCGGCGTGGAGGATCTCTCGATCACGACGAACGGCTACCTGCTCGAGCGCGACGCCGAGGCGCTCGTGCGCGCCGGCGCGCAGCGGTTCAACGTCTCGATCGACGCACTCCAGCGCGACCGCTTCTTCGAGCTGACCCGGCGCGACGCCCTCCCCCAGGTGCTGCGCGGCCTCGAGGTCCTCGCGGCGTTCCCCGAGGCGCACCCGATCAAGGTCAACGCGGTGGCGATGCGCGGCTTCACCGAGGACGAGGTGCTGCCGTTCGCGCGGTTCGCCCGCGAGCACCCGTACGAGGTCCGCTTCATCGAGTTCATGCCGCTCGACGCCGACCAGGCGTGGACGCCCGAGAGCGTCCTCACCGGCGAGGAGATCCGCGCGCTGATCGAGGCCGAGTTCCCGCTCGAGCCCGAGCCGCGCGAGCCGAGCGCCACCGCCCGCGTCTACCGCTTCGCCGACGGGAAGGGCCGGATCGGCTTCATCAACCCCGTGAGCGAGCCGTTCTGCGGGGACTGCAACCGGATCCGCCTGACCGCCGAGGGCCGGCTGCGCACCTGCCTCTTCTCGCTCGCCGAGACCGATCTGCGCGAGCCGCTGCGCAGCGGGGCGAGCGACGCCGAGATCGAACGCGTGATCCGCGACGCCGTCTGGCGCAAGGAGCTCAAGCACCGGGTCAACGAGCCCGGCTTCGTGCAGCCCGCGCGGACCATGTCCGCGATCGGCGGCTGAGCGCCGCGCTCAGGCCGCGAGGCGCGCAGGCTCGCGCTCGAGCCGCTCGCGCTCGTGCGAGAGCATCCGCAGCACCGCGCCGGTGGCGGAGGCCTCGAAACTCACGCCGAGGACCTGCATCCCGGCGCCGCAGGCCGGGCAGCACTCGGCCTCGACCTCGGCGAGCGTCGCGGCGACGACCTCGGCCTCGGCCGCGCAGGCCTCGTCGGAGCAGATCAGGCGAGCGGCGTACATGACGTCCATACCGTGACGGTCGCGCCGGACGGCACCGGTCTGACCCCGCGTGGCGGATCCTCCGCGAGGATCAGGGCGGATCCGTCACGCCGAGCCGGCCGAGCGACTGCGTGACCGCCGCGGCGTCCTGCGGCGTGTTGACGTTGCGCAGCAGCGCCGCCTCCACCTCGAGCACCGCCGGCCCCAGCGCCTCGATCTGCGTCACCACCCGCCCCGAGCCGTCGAACCCCTCGAGCAGCGCGCGCGCGGCGGGTTCGTACCGCGCGCACAGCGGCTGGAGACGCCCCTCCGCCCGGGCGACGAGCGCGGGCGCCCCGCCGGCGTCCCCCTCGGCCAGCGCCCGCACGAGCGCCGGGGTCACGAGCGGCAGGTCGCACGCCAGCACGACCACCGGCCGGCCGCCCGCGCGGCGCAGCGCCTCGACCACGCCGGCGAGCGGGTGGCGCGGCTCGTCCGGCTCGCGCCAGACGAGCACGCCGTAGCCGACGGGCGGCAGCACGGTGGCCTCCTTGGCCACCACCGCGACCTCCGCCAGCACCGCGCGCAGTGCCGCCAGCGGCCACGAGATCAGCGGCCGCCCCGCGACCGGCAGCGCCGCCTTGTCCCCGCCGACGCGCGAGCCGGCGCCGCCGGCCAGGACCACGCCGACCGGCGCGCTCACACCGATCGCGGACCCTCGCCGTAGTCGCCGAAGCGCGCGTCGCGCTCGCGCACCGCGGCGCGCACGTCGCGCAGCGCCGCCTCGCTGAACGCGGCGCCCTCCGGCGTGTGGCGCGAGGCGCCGTCGAGCAGCGTCCCGATGAGCTGGGTCGTGTGGAGGCCCATCTGCTCGAACGCCTGGTTCACGAGCACCTTCATCATGTGCAGCTGGTTGGCGGGCAGCGTCGCCACGCGCCGCGCGAGCGCGAACGCCGCGGCGTCGAGCTCCTCCTCGGGCGCGCACTCGCTCGCCAGCCCCCACTCGACCGCGCGGCGCCCGTCGAGCGCGTCGCCGGTCAGCAGCAGGCGCTTCGAGCGCTCGAGCCCGAGCCGGTACATCCACATCGCGGTGGTCGGCGAGCCCCACACGCGGGCCGGCGGGTAGCCGATGCGCGCGTCCTCGGCGCAGACGATGAGGTCCGAGCAGAGCGCGAAGTCGGTCCCGCCGCCGACGCAGAAGCCGTGCACCTGGGCGATCACCGGCTTCGGCGAGCGCCACAGGGCCATGTACAGGTCGACGAACCGCGACATGAGCCGCAGGTCGGCCATCGGGTCCCACGGCTCGCCGCCCTCGGCCTCCTCCATCATCTGCGCGCCCCAGCCGATGTCGTAGCCGGCGCAGAACGCCCGGCCCGCACCGCGCAGGCGGATCGCGCGGACGTGGTCGTCGTCCTGGGCGCGCACGAGCTGCTCGCGCAGGTCCCCCATGAGCTCCGGGGTGATCGCGTTGAGCCGCTCGGGGCGGTTGAGGGTCAGCGTGGCGACCCCCTCGGCGGTCTCGTACAGGACGGCTTGGGGCATGGCGCGCACCCTATCCCGGCCCGCACTACGATGGACCCGTGTCCGTGGAGACGAAGGCCTGGCTGCGCTGCTACCGGTGCTGGTCCACCGACCTCGAGGTGCAGGTGCACTACGAGGGGATCCACCGCATCGACCCGGCGACGGGCGAGCGCGCCGAGGTCGTCGACGAGCTCCAGGAGGCCGTCGTCCAGTGCCTGGACTGCATGCACGACCAGCCGCACCTGGGCTTCCGCGAGGGCCGCGTCGAGCCGATCGAGGACCGCTGGGAGCGGATGATCGCCGGCACGCCGTGGGTCGCCTCGTGCACCGTGACCGTGCACGTCGACGAGGTCGAGACGTGCTCGGGCCCGGAGGCCGGCGACGCGCTCTCGTTCGCCGCCTTCGGCGAGCACGGGACGCGCGAGTTCTTCACCCACGTGCGCTTCCACAAGCACGACGAGGACCGGATCGTCGTGCACCTGCTCGTCGAGCTCTACGCGCGCTCGGCCGAGGAGGCGACCGAGGTGCTCGAGGCCGCCGCTCGCGGCCCGCTGACGATCACCTCGCTGGCCGAGGAGTCGCGCCCGCCCGCCGCCACGGCGGAGGGCCCGGCGCACTAGGACCCGCGAGGCCCCGTCTCGAGCGCCTCGCCGGGCGCGAGCCGGCGCACGGGGACGCCGCGCTCGCCGGCCGCGGCGGCGAACCGCTCCGCGGCGCCGGCGACCCCGCGATAGACCCCCGGCACGTCGTAGCCGTCGTCGTGGATCGGGACGGCGAGCCGGGCGCCGAGCAGGGCGGCGGCGCTCGCCGCCTCCTCGGGCCCCATCACGACCGGAAGCGGGCTCGCCGGGTTGCGGTGGGGGAACGCGACCGTCGCGCCGTTCACGGGCGCGAGGACGATGTCGAACGGCCCGTGGCGAAGCGCCATCCGCCACCACCAGCCGTGGAACAGCGTGTCGCCCAGGTGCAGGACGCGGACGCCGCCGGCCTCCACGAGCCAGGCGACCTGGGGATCCCCGATCCCGTCCGCGGCGGGCAGGGCGGTGCACGTGAAGGGCCCGGCCTCGACGCTCGTCCACGGCTCGACCTCGCGGCGCGGCAGGCCGGCGGCGGCCAGCTCGTGGTCGGCCTGGGCCAGCGCGAGGTCCTCGAGCGGCTCGCCGCGGCGCCGGCCCGGCTCGAAGACTGGCGCCCCCGGGCGCAGCGCCGCCGCGAGCGCCCCGGCGTCGGCGTGGTCGCGGTGCAGGTGGGTCACGAGGCCGGCCACCGCGCTTCCGGGCTCCGGTGCGACCACCGGCGGCACCGGCGCGCCGCGCGCCACCTCGCCGAGCGCGCCGAACACGGCGCCCGGATCGCCCAGTGGATCGATCACGAGCGTCGCGCCGCCGGTCTCGAGCTCCACGCCGGCCCAGCCCAGCCATCTCAGTCGCATGGCCGCAGTTATACAGGACGATCGTCCTTTATACTGGCCCGATGCCCCGCCGCTCAGCCGCCGACGTCGCCCGCAGCCGCTCCGAGGCGGTGAGCGCCGCGGTCGACACGGCCTCGATCGAGGGCCTCGAGGGCCTCACGCTCGGCACGCTCGCCGCGCGCACGGGCCAGAGCAAGAGCGGCCTCGCCGGCCGCTTCGGCGACAAGGGCGCGCTCCAGCGGGCGACCCTCGACGAGGCCGTCCGGCGCTTCACGGCGGCGGTCTGGGAGCCCGCGCGCCACGCGCCCCCGGGACTGCCCCGGCTCGAGGCGCTGATCGACGCCTGGATCGCGCACCTGCGGGACGACGTCTTCCCCGGCGGGTGCTTCGTGACCACCGCGTCGGTCGAGTACGACGCGCGCCCCGGGCCGCTGCACGACGCGATCGCCGAGATCGTC
>JALOLQ010000391.1 GCA_025455895.1 Solirubrobacteraceae bacterium | reverse complement strand
TGACGGTCGCCGGGGCGGACGTCACGACCGCGAGGTCGGGCACCGGCCGCACGACGAGGTCCGCGGAGGCCTCGACGTCGTCCGGGCGGTTCCCCGGCGTCGTCGTCGCCACGCGCGCGGTGTTCGTCGTCGTGCCCGGCTCGTCGCCGCGGACGACGACGGTCACCGTGCGGTCGCCGGCCGCGCCCGGGGCCAGGTCGCCGAAGGCGCAGCGCAGGTCACGGCCGCTGAGTGCACAGGCCACCGACGGGCCCTCGTTGAAGACCTCGATCGTGTAGGTCGCCTGCGCGCCCTGGAGGATCGAGCCGGGGTCCGCGGCCTTGCGCACGCCGACGTTCGCCGCCTCGTCGACCCCGACCGAGTCCGTGCCGCGGTTGTTGGCCGGGTTCGTGTCGTCGTCGGCGGTCAGCTCAGCGGTGTTCGTGATCGGCTCCGTGCGCTCCGGGTCGACCTGGGCGCTGACGGTGATCGTCACCGGCGGATCGCCGGGGGCGAGCGTCCCCACGCGGGCGAGCCCGGCTCGACGGTCGCCCCGTCGGCGAGCAGGCCGTCGGGCAGCGTGTCGGTGACGACCACGTTCGCCGCGACCGAGGGACCGGCGTTGTCGACCCTGAGCGTGAACGTCGTGCGCTCGCCGGCCACGACGGCGTCCTCGGTGAACGCCTTCGTGATCCGGGCGTCGGACTCGCGCCGCACGCCGACGTCGCCGGGATCCTCGACCTCGCGCGGCTGCTCGATCGCGTTCGCGAACGCCGTGTTCTCGAGCTCGGCGTCGTTCGCGAGCGCCGCGTCCGGCGTCACGGGGATCGTGATCGTCGCCCGCTGGCCGGGCTCGAGCGCCGAGAGCTTCCAGGAGAGCTCGCGGTCGGTCGCGCTCACGCTCTCGTCCAGGCGCGTGAGAACCGGCTCCGGGGCGGCCGGGGCGAAGACGAAGCTCGCGGCGTTCGCGGCGTAGGCCACGCCCGCGGGCAGCACGTCGCGCACGATCACGTCGGTCGCGGGCGCGTCGCCGGTGTTCTCGACGACCACGGTCCAGTCGAACGGGGCCCCGGCGACCGCATCGCCGTCGTCGGGTGTCTTGGCGATCGTCAGCTCGGGCACGCGCAGCGTCGCGGTGGCGGTGTCCGGCGCCGCGGTGTAGCCGGCGTACCCCGAGCTGTCCTCGCCGCTCGCGGCGGCGGTGTTCGTCGCCGGGTTCAGCGGGCGCTGGTCCGCGTCGAGCGCGCCGGTGGTCGGCGTCGCCTCGAAGGTGAGCGTGCGCGACTGGCCAGCGCCGGCCCCGGCGCGCCGCTCGGGTCGGCGACGGCGGCGCCCTCGAGCTCGGCCGAGCCGGCCACGTAGTCCCAGCCGTCCGGCAGCGTGTCGGTCACGTCGACGTCGAACGCGCCCGCCGTGGTCGCCGCGTTGGTCACCACGACCCGCCAGGGGAAGGGCTCGCCGATCCGCGCGTCGCCGGTGTCGGGCGTGCCGGAGAGGCCGGTCGTCTTCACCAGCGAGAGCTGCGGCCGGCGGATCGTCACGTCGACCTGGTCCGGCGTCACCGGGCCGAACGTCCCGCCGTACTCGCGCGCGTCGAGTTCGCGGTCGGCCAGCGGCAGGCCGAAGTAGCTCGAGACGCCGAGCACGTTCGAGGCCACCAGCGGATCGGTGGGCGGCAGGTCGGCGCCGCCCTTCACCTTCGCGGTGTAGGTGAACGTCACCGCGGCGCCCGGGGTCAGCGACGGGATCCGCCAGGCCAGGCTCGGGTTCGCCGCCGTCCAGCCGTCGGTGTTGAGGTCGGTCGTCAGCCCGGCCGCAAGGACGACGTCCTCGAGCGCGTCGGCCGGCCGGTCGTCGACGATCACGTCGTAGGCGGTCTGGGTGCCGGTGTTGCGGATCCGCAGCGTGTAGGTCAGCGTCTCGCCCGGCTGCGCGTCGCGCGCGTCGAGGTCCTCGGTGTCCGGGGCGATGTCCTTGTCGACCTCGATCCGCGGCTCGACGACCGACACCGTCGCCGACGCGCTGTCGCCGAGGACATCGGCCGTGGGCGGGGTCTGGTCCGGCGTGCCGGGCAGGTCGGTCGTGACGTTCCAGCGCACCTGGGCGGTGTTCTCGAGCGCGTCGTCGGCCACGATCGGGGTGCCGCCGGTGAACTGGGCCTTCACGTGCGCGGCGTAGGTGATCGTCAGGGCACGGTCGGCGCCGACCGGGGCCGGCTCGAGATCACCGAGCCAGAAGCCGAGCACGGTCGACCCGTCGGGCTGGGGCTGCGGAGGCAGGCCGGTCGCCGTGACGTCCGGGGCGGCGCCGCCGCAGCCGGCACACGAGGACGACGTGAAGCCGTCGTAGCGGATCCCGTCCGGCAGCACGTCGCGCACGTGCACGTCGCGGAAGCGCACGCCGCCGGGGATCGTCACGATCACCGTGTAGGTCGTGTCCTCGCCGACGGTGCGCACGCGCGGCGTGAGCTTGTCGATCTGGGTGATCCCCTCGATCCTCACGATCGCGTCGTCGTCGTCGCGGTAGCCGGCGTTCGCGGCGCTCGCGGCGGTGCGCTCGCCCGGGATCACGCCGAGCAGCGACGTGCCGGTGACCACGGCCTCGTTGCGCAGCTGCGCGCCGGCCAGCGCCGGCTCGTCGACGATCGCGTCGTAGAGGCGCTGGGTCGCACCCGCGGGGTTGAGCGTGCCGAGGCTCCAGGTGATGGTGCGCGCCGTCGCATCCCACACGCCGCCGTTCGGCGGGATCACGTCGCCGTCCTCAGCGGGATCGCAGGGCGCGCTCGGGCAGGGCGCCTCGAGCGGGCTGATGCCCGCCGGCACGGTGTCCACCACCACCGTCTCGTGCGCGGGGCTGACGAAGCTCGCGCCGGTCGTGCTGTTCACCACGTCGACCGTGTAGCGGATCACCTGACCCGCCGTGACCTCGTCGTTGGCGTCGTTCTCGGTCTTGACCACGCGCAGGTTCGGCTCGACGATCCGCGTGGAGACCTGGTTGGACAGGCGCGTGACCGGCTGGCCGAGCGA
>JALOLQ010000103.1 GCA_025455895.1 Solirubrobacteraceae bacterium | reverse complement strand
TGCGAGCATCGGTGCCGATGCCGCAGCCCCATCCGACCGGTGACGCCACCCGCCGAACCTGGCTGGCGGCCGAGCGCACCTGGCTCGCCTGGCTGCGGACCGGCCTGGCCTTCGAGGCGATCGCGCTCGCGGTCGGCAAGCTCGTGCCGGCGGTCGCCGAGACCACGGTGACCTGGCCCTACGAGGCGATCGGCGCGGCCTACGGCGTGCTCGGGGTGATCGTGCTCGTGTACGCGATCGCGCGCCGGCGCGCGGTCGAGGCGGCGCTCCCGCGCGGCGAGTACGTGAGCGCGTCGGACGGGGTCCTGCTCGGCACGCTCGCGGCGGCCGCCGTGCTCGGCCTGGCCACGGTGGCCGTCGTGCTGGCGACCTGACGTGCCCCGGGGCGACGCCGGGTGCGCCGGGTGGCCGGCCCGGCGCGCCGGACGGCGCGCGGTCGGCGGAGGCCTGGACAGCGTCCGCTCCGCGCGGGAGGCTTTGCACGTGGGGTCGCCGGCCGGGCGGCCGAAATCCTGCAGCGGCGCTCGGGGCTGGGCGCTCCTGCGCCGATGATGGGCCGAAGCCGATGAGCATCTTCAGCGAGGCCGCCGCCAAGAAGAAGAAGCGCCGCCGCAAGCGCAAGCCGAAGACGGTCTGCCGGATCGAGCGCCGCAAGGTGCGCGGCAAGACCGTGCGCAAGAAGGTCTGCCGTCCGCGGCGCAGGAAGGTGGTCGTCCGCAAGCCCGGGCCGTCGCCCGCGGCACCCCCCGTCACCACGCCGACCGGAGCGCTGCCCGTCCCCCCGGCTGCGCCGCCGCCCGCCCCGGACCCCCTGGTCCACAGCGGCGCGTTCGGCACCCGCCAGGCCGAGCGCCTGCTCTGGCGCGCGGGCTTCGGCCCCGCGCCCGGGCAGGCGGCGGCCCTGGCGGGCCTCGGCCTCGAGGGCGCCGTGCGCTCGCTCACGCGGCCCACCGGCGGCGCGGTGCTGAACGGCCCCGCTCCCAGTGCCGACGGCGACCCGCTCGCTCCCGAGGACCAGTACGCCCACGACCACCTCTGGTGGCTGGACCGCATGGCCCGCACGAGCCAGCCGCTCGTCGAGCGGATGGCGCTGATCTTCCACGACTGGTTCGGGCTGCGCCGCGACGACGTCGGCCAGATGGACCTCGTGATGGCGCACATCGACCTCTACCGCACGCACGGCCTCGGCTCGTTCCGCGACCTGCTGCTGGCGGTGACGAAGGACCCGGCGATGCTGCTGTTCCTCAGCGGCGCCAACAGCGACAAGAACCGCCCGAACGAGAACTTCGGCCGCGAGGTGATGGAGCTCTACACGCTCGGCGCCGACCGCGGGGCGTACACCGAGCAGGACATCCGCGAGGCGGCCCGCGCGCTGACCGGCTTCCGCGCCGACTACGTCGACGGGACCGGCTGGACGAACTTCCGCTACGACCCCGGCCGCCACGACAACCGCACGAAGACGATCTTCGGGCAGAGCGGGAACTTCGACTGGCGCGACGTCGTCGACCTGTGCCTGCGCAATCCGTACCACCGCTCGTTCTTCGTGCTGAAGCTCTGGTCGTACTTCGTGCCGGTGAAGCCCGACGCGGCGACCCAGGCCGCGCTCGAGAAGCTCTACGTCGACAGCGACCATTCGATCGGGGCGGTCGTCGAGGCGATCCTGCGCCACCCGGCCCTGCACACGGGCCCGCCGATGGTCAAGCCGCCGGCCGTCTTCAGCGCCGGGCTGCTGCGCGCCCGCGGGCTGCCGGTGAACACGACCGCGCTGATGTGGTGGTGCGAGGGGGCCGGCCAGCGGCTCTTCAACCCGCCGAACGTCTCCGGCTGGAACGACCAGGCGTGGCTCGACACCTCGACGCTCTACTCGCGCTGGCGCCTGGTCTACGAGGCGCTCGAGCAGGAGCCGCTGAAGTCCGACGGCACCTACAGCGCCACCGAGACGCCCGAGGAGGCGGTCGCCGCGGCGCTCGCGCACTGGGGCGAGCCGGCGCTGCCCGCCGAGACGCGGGCGCTGCTGCTGAGCGTCGCCCAGCAGTGCATGACCGGCAACCCGACCGGCACGAACGGCCGCAACCGCCGCGCCCAGCGCCAGACCGCGCTGCGCCACCTGATCGCCGCCTGCCCCGACCTCCAGACCTGCTGACGGGAGCCCCATGGCCTGCTGTGACGACTTCACCCGGTCCCAGTTCCTGCGCCAGTCGATCGCCAAGGCGGGCGACGGCCTGCCGGCGATCGAGCCGGGCATGCCGACCCCGGCCGGCACCGGCCTCACCCGGCGCTCGGCGCTGCTCGCCGGCGCCGGCATGTTCCTCACCGTCTACGGCGCCGACCGGCTCGGCTTCGACGCGTTCGACGCCGGGATCGCCGAGGCCTTCGGCGGGCCCTCGCAGGCGGTGGTGGTGACGATCTTCCTCGCCGGCGGGATCGACGGGATGAGCGTGCTCGCCCCGGTGAGCGACCCGAACTACCAGGCGCTGCGCAGCACGACCCGGCTCACCGATGCGGACACCGATCCGCTGACCGGCTACGACGCGCTGCGCTGGCACAAGAAGGCGGCGGCGCTCAAGGCGCTGCACGACGCGGGCAAGGTCACGATCTTCCCCGCGATCAGCTACGACCAGCCCAATCAGTCGCACTTCACCTCGCGCCACTTCTACGAGGTCGGGGCGCTCGACGCCGCCGGCTCGACCGGCTGGCTCGGGCGCTGGCTCGACGTGGTCGGCGAGGTCAACAACCCGATCCAGGGCCTCTCGCTCGGCGGCCAGCTCTCGCCGATGCTCGCCAGCACCCGCGTGGCCGTCTCCGCCGCCGACTCGCCCTCCGGGTACGACTTCCCGAGCCCCGACGTGTGGATGAGCGAGGTCACCGCGGCGATGACGACGGGCGGCTTCGACCACCTCGGCGATCCGCCGGCCGCGGACGCGATCCTCGCCCAGGCCCGCCAGGCGCAGCGCAACGCGGCGACGCTGCGCAGCCAGCTCAACACCCCGCTGGGCACGACGACGGCGCCCTACCCCGCCAACAACCGGCTCGCCCGCAACCTGCGCGGCCTGGCGCAGATGCTGAAGGCGGGGCTCCCGATCCGCGCCTGCTGCCTGGAGGGCAACGGCGGGTTCGACACGCACACCGGCCAGGTGGCGAGCATGCCGAACGACCTCGAGTCCAACTGCCTGGCGATCGCCGCGTTCCAGGCGCACCTCGAGGCCGAGGGGCTCGCCGACCGGGTGATCACGTGGGTCTGGAGCGAGTTCGGGCGCCGGCCGTACGAGAACGACTCGCAGGGCACCGATCACGGTGCGGCGGGCGTCGGCTTCGTGGTCGGCAGCAAGGCCGCGGGCGGCGTCGTCGGCGAGTTCCCGGTGCTCGACAGCACCGGCGTGGACCAGAACGGCAACGTGCGCGCGACCTCGGACTTCCGCGGCGTCTACTGCTCGCTGCTGGAGGACTGGCTGAACTTCGACGCGGCGATGGTCATCCCCGGCGCGGACGTGCTCCCGCGCTACGCCGTCGTCAGCCCGTAGGCCGTGCGCCCGCCCGCGGTCCTCGCGCTCCTGGCCGGCCTCGCGCTCGCGGGGCCGGCGACGGGAGCGCCCGCGGGCGCCGCGGCGCCGCGGGCGCAGGACGCGCGCGGCACCGAGGCGCTCCTTGCCGCCCGCCGCTCGGAGCCCGCGCGGCGCGGCGAGCGCCGGCGCCTGGTGATCCGCAAGCGCCGCGGTCGCGCCCACGTCCCGCCGTGGCCGGCCCCCGCGGCGCCGGTCCCGGGAGCGGTCGCCGCGCCCGCCCCGGCCGGGCCGCAGGCGCCCGCCCCGGCGCCGCCCCCGGGCGGCGGCGGACCGGCCCCGCCGCCGGCCCCCACCTGCGGCACCGCGGTCGGCGCCCGCGAGACCGAGTGGGCGGTGACGCTCAGCCGCTCGCGCCTGTGCGCGGGCCAGGTGACCGTCGAGGCCCAGAACTGGGGCCAGGACGCGCACGACCTGTGGCTCCAGCCGGAGGGCGGGGCGCCGCTGTGGAAGTTCGGCGAGGCCTATCCGCACCTCGCACCGGGCTCCCCGGGCGGCGTCGAGAGCCGCAAGCTCACGCTCGCCCCCGGGCGCTACACGCTCTTCTGCAGCCTCACGGGCGGGACGCCGCCGGGCACGCCCGGCGACTCGCACGCGGCGGCGGGCATGACCGCGACCTTCACGGTGATCACCCCGTGAACCGGGGGTTTCCCCCATCGACGACCGCCGCCGCGCCCGGTTGAATACGCGCCATGACCTCCGTCAGCCCCGCCATCGCCGAACAGGATCTCAGCCGCCAGCCCGTCTTCGAGATGACCTGGCAGGAGCAGCAGAGCCGCGGCACGACGTTCTTCCGGCTCTTCACCGCCCTGCCCGGCCTGTTCTTCCTCAGCCTCTGGTCGATCGCCCTGTGGGTGACCGTCCCGATCTCCTGGTTCGTCCTGATCTTCACCGGGAACTACCCGCGCAGCCTCTACGACTTCCACGCGTCGTTCGCCCGTTACGCGACGTACGTCTACAGCTACTTCTACCTCGCCACCGACCGCTGGCCCGGGTTCTCCGGCGACCCGGCGTTCGACTACCCGGAGAAGCTGCACCTCGGCGAGCCGCTGGCCGAGTACAGCCGGATGAAGGTGCTGTTCCGCATCATCATCGGGATCCCGGTCTACCTCATCGCCTACGCGATGAACATCGTCGCCCAGATCGGCGCGTTCATCTCGTGGTTCACGATCGTCTTCACCGGCCGCCAGCCCGAGGGCATCTACCAGATGCTGCGCCTCGGGCTGAGCTACCAGCACCGCGCGATGCCCTACGGGCTGCTGCTCACCGAGGACTGGCCCGAGTTCACCCAGGACGCCGACCGCCGCGCGCTCGAGCCGCACGCGCCGGCGGGCGACCTGCCCGCGCCGATGGCCGCGCCCGAGGCGCCCGCGGAGCCCGCGGCCGCCGCCCCCGCCCCCGCCGAGCCGCCCGCGGACGCCGGCTGGTTCGAGCCGCCGCAGCCCCCGCCCGCCGAGGGCGATCCGCCCCGCTGAGCGTCAGTCGTCGTCCTCGTCGCGGTCCCGGTCGCGGTCGTCGTCGTCCTCGCCCCGGGTGGGCGGCGGCACCGCGGTCACGGGCCGGGTCGTGGTGACGGTCACCGTCCGCGTGAGGGTGGGGCCGGTGGTCGTCACCGCCGGCGCGCCGCGCGCCGGGGCGAGCCCCTCGCCGAGCGTCGCCGGCTCGGAGGTGAGGCCGATCGGCTGCGAGACGAGCGTGCTCGCGGCATAGGTGACCGCCGCGGCCACGACCAGGCCGAGAAGCGCGAGGAAGACGATGCCGCCGAGGCGCGTGCGCCGCACGGGCCGAGCGTACCCCGGGCCGGGGAAAGCGCCGGCAAAGCGCTGGCTTCCTGCCGCCGGCCGGTGAGCGCCCGGGCGGCTTCCCCGCGGGTTAGGCTCAGCCGATGCTGAAGCTCCTCGCCGTGCTCGCCGCGACGACCATGACCGCCGCCGCCGCGGACGGCCCCGCCCAGGCCGCCTGCAAGGGCAAGGTGATCCGCGGGACCGCGAAGGCCGACACGCTGCGCGGCGGCTGCGGCAACGACCGCATCCTCGGGCTCGGCGGCAACGACCGCATCCTCGGCGGCGGCGGACGCGACACGATCAGCGGCGGCGCGGGGAACGACACCATCAGTGGCGGGGCCGGCGACGACACGCTCAACGGCGGCCCCGGGCGGGACCGGCTGCGTGGCGAGGCGGGGCGTGATGTGATCACCACGGCAGCCGGCGGGGGCGCCGATCGCGCGGACGGCGGGGCGGGCGCGGACTCGGCCGTCCTCACCGGAACCGCCGGTGCCGATGCCCTCGGGGCCTCCGTCGACCGCGGCCGCGTCGTGCTGCGCCTGGGCGGCGCGGAAGCGCTCAGCGCGGGCACGATCGAGCGCGTGTCGGCGCTCCTGAATGCCGGTGCCGACACGGTGGCGGCGGGTGATCTCGCCGCGGGGGGGACGACCACGCTCAACGTGGACCTCGGCGCCGGGGCGGACGCGGTCACGGCTGAGCGGCGCCGGCGGCGACGATCAGCTGAGCTCGGAGGGCCCGCCGCTCGCGGTCACCCTCGACGGCGGCGACGGCAATGACGCGCTCGCGGGCGGTACGAGCGCCGAGACGCTCGTCGCGGGAGCCGGGAACGACACGCTGGCCGGGGGCGCCGGGGATGACGCCCTCGACGCGGGGCCCGGCGACGACGTCGCCGACGGCGACGGCGGGGCCGACACGCTCGCGCTCGGCGCCGGGGACGACACCGCGGTCCTCGAGGCCGGCGACGGCGCCGACACGGTCGAGGGCCAGGACGGCGCCGACCGCGCGCGCGTGAACGGCACCGATGCCGCCGAGGCGCTGGCGCTCCGCGGCGCCGCGGGTCGGCTGAGCCTGTCGCGCGACGGCGCGCCTGCGCTCAACGCCGCGGGCCTCGAGGCGCTGACGGTCCTGCCCGGCGGGGGAGCCGACGCCGTGACCGTGGCCGACCTCCCCGCGGGCGGCGCGGGCTCGGCGACCCTCGACCTCGGCGCCGACGGGGCGGTGGACGCGGTGGTCGTGGACGGAACCGCGGGGGCCGACACGCTCGCGGCCGCCCCGGCCGCGGACGGCATCGCGGTGAGCGGCGCGCCGGCCGCGCTCACGCTGCTGCGCAGCGAGCCCGCAGACCGGCTGACGCTCAACGCGCTCGCCGGCGAGGACACCCTGAGCGCCTCGGCGCTCGCCGGCCGGATCGGGCTGACGCTCGACGGCGGCGAGGGCGACGACACGTTGAGCGGCGCCGACGGGGCCGACGCCCTGCGCGGCGGACCGGGAGCGGACGGCGTGACCTGGAACCCCGGTGACGGCGACGACACGATCGACGGCGGTGACGGTGCGGACACCCTCACCGTCAACGGCTCGCCGTCCGCCGAGGCGTTCGCGGCGACGGCCGCCGGCGCCCGGCTGCGGATCACGCGTGACGTGGGGAACGCCACGCTCGACGCGGGGGGCCTGGAGCGCCTGGCCCTCAGCCCGCTGGGTGCCGCGGACAGCGTCGCCGTGGGCTCGCTCACCGGGACGGGGGTGACGGACGTGGACGTCGACCTCGCCGTGAGCGCCGCCGGCGACGGGGCGGGCGACTCCGTGACCGTGAGCGGGACCGAGGGCCCGGACGTCGGGCTGGCGGCCCCGGTGACCGGGAAGGTCGAGGTGACGGGGCTCGGCGCGACGGTCCGGATCGGCGGCTCGGAGGCCGCCGCCGACCGGCTCGAGCTCTCCGCGCTCGGCGGCGGGGACACGCTCTCCGGCGGGCTGCTCGCATCACTCATCAAGGTCGTCCTCGACGGCGGTGAGGGGGCGGACACGCTCAACGGCTCGAACGGCGCCGACACGCTGACGGGCGGGCCCGGAAACGACACCGTGGACGGCAACGGCGGGAACGACGTCGGGGTCCTCGGCGGAGACGACGACACGTTCGTCTGGGATCCCGGCGACGGCAGCGATGTCGTCGAGGGCGGCGCCGGCGCGGACACGCTGCGCTTCAACGGCTCGGCGGGCTCGGAGATCTTCTCGGCGTCGTCGAACGGCGCGCGGCTGCTGCTCACCCGCAACGTCGGCAACATCATCATGGACGGCGACGACGTCGAGACGCTCGCGCTGAACGCCTTCGGCGGGGTCGACAGTGCGACCGTCAACGACCTCGGTCCGACGGACGTGACGACGGTCGCCATCGAGCTCGGGGTCGCACTCGCCGGCGACGGCGCGGCCGATGGCGTCGTCGTGAACGGCACGGCCGGCGCGGACGTCGCCGCGCTGTCCGGCTCGCTCGGCTCGCAGGCCTACGCGTCGGGCGGGACCACGGTCACGCTGGCGCGCGCGGAGGCGGCGAGCGACACGCTCACCGTGAACCTCGCCGCCGGCGACGACGTGCTCTCCGCGTCGGCGCTCGCAGGCGCCGCCCTCGCGGCGCTCACCGTCAACGGCGGGAACGGTGACGACGTGATCGTCGGCAGCGCCGGCAACGACTCCCTCAACGGCGACGCCGACCAGGATCTGCTGTTCGGCGGCCCGGGCAACGACACGTTCACCGGCGGCGCCGGGACGGACTCGGCGGTCGGGGGCGCGGGCACCGACGTCGACGGCGGGGGGCTCGAGTCGTTCACCCAGTGACCACCACCGGCCAGATCCCCGCGGCGACCAGTATGGCCGGGGACGACCCGCGTGCCGGGGCCGGGCGCGGGCCGGGCGCGGCCCCGCCGCGTCAGGGGCGACGGGCAGGCCGTCGAGAGCGGCGCTCGACGCGTTCAACGCGACAGCGCTGTTCGCGGGCTCTCATGCGGAGATGCCGTGGGCGGTGTGCCCCTGATGGACGGCGGCGTGGAGGTCGTGGGCCTCGTCGGTCGAGGGGTGCGGGTCGACATCGAAGACGACCTTCTTGATCGTGCCGGTGAACGCGAACGGCTTGCGGTCCTCGTAGGCGAGATCGACGACGCCGCCGTTGTCGCGGCCGATGTCCATGCCCGCGTAGCCGGAGAAGCGGAACGGCACGGTGTGCTCCATGCGGCCGCCGCCCACCTTCTCGTCGTTGATGAAGAGCGTGACCTCACCGCCGGTGGCCGGCTTGGCGCCATCGGCGGCGAACTCCAGACGCACGGTGACCTCGCCCTCGGGCAGCGGCTCCTCGGCCTGCTGGCGGAACACGAAGACGCCCATCATCGAGTAGGTGTGCGTCAGCTTGCCGCCGTCGACGAAGAGCGAGAAGCCACCGAGATGGTCTGCTTCGGCGACGATCACGCCCTCGGCGCCTCCGGGCGGGATGACGAGGTCGGCGCTGATCGCGTACGAGTGGTTGTAGATCCGCGGGATCATGCCCGCGAGGACGTTCTGAACCCCGCCGCGGAACTCCTTCTTGGTCGCCGCGGGGAGCGGCGGCACCATCCCGAAGAAGCTGGCGAGCGGCGCCATCAACGGGAGCACCTGGTACTTCTCGGCCTCCTGCCAGAAGAGCTCCTTGAGCTCCTGCACCTTCTCCGGATGCTCGGCGGCCAGGTCGCGCGCCTGCGTGAAGTCGTCGGGCAGGTAGTACAGCTCCACCGGGTCCTTGTCCGGATCCCACACGCCGGGGGCGAACGGCTTGATCGCCTCGGGCGTGAGGACCCACGGGATGCGTTCGGTGCGCATCGCCAGCCACCAGCCGTCCTTGTACATCGCCCGGTTACCGACCGTCTCCCAGTACTGCTGCGTGTGACGCTCGGGCGCCTGCGCATCCGTCAGCGAATCGGCGAACGTCACGCCGTGCATCGGCTGCTGCTCGATCCCGTCGATGTGCGTGGGCATCGGGATGCCGGCGATGTCGAGGATCGTCGGGCCGATGTCGGTCACGTGCAGGAAGTGCTCGCGCAGCGCTCCGTTCTCGCGGATCGTCTCGGGCCAGTGGATGACCATCGGGTTGCGCGTGCCGCCCAGGTGTGAGCCGACCTGCTTGCCCCACTTGAACGGCGCGTTGCCGGCCCACGCCCACGCGGCCGAGTAGTGCGGAGCCATCATCTGGCCTCCCCACGCCTCGACACCGCCGTAGCGCTCAGCCAGCTGCACCTGCATCTCGTCGGTCAGCGGGATGCCGTTCTCCATCGTCAGCTCGTTGAACGAGCCGGTGATCGTGCCCTCCAGGCTGGCGCCGTTGTCACCCCAGATCCAGATCACGAGCGTGTTGTCGAGCTCGCCGAGCTCGTCGATCGC
>JALOLQ010000102.1 GCA_025455895.1 Solirubrobacteraceae bacterium | reverse complement strand
CGCGACCTCGTCGTCGGCGGCGTAGGAGCCGGCGATGACGATCGCGCGGGGCTGGAAGTTCTGCAGGACGTCGGCGAGGCCGGAGACGCCCGAGACCGGGAGCGTCAGCATCTGCGCTCCGCAGCGGACCGAGAACAGCTCGAGCGCCCAGGTCTCCAGGGCGGCCGGGTCGAGCTCGTCGCGGGTCGCGTCGCCGACGAGGACGGTGACCGGGCGGGCCGGCGCCGGCGCGAGGCGCCGGGCGCGCACGAGCCAGTCGGCCGCCCAGCGCGCGGAGAACGCCCACGGGGCGCTCGTGTCGCCGTGCCGCGCCGCGATCTCCTGGAGCGAGGGGAGCAGGATCTCCTCGACCGCGCGCTCGACCGAGCGCAGCGCGAGCGCGGCCTCCATCGCCGCGTCGGCGCGGTCCAGTTCGCACGCGGTGAGGGCGCCCACGAGCACCGGCGTGTCGCCGGTGAGCTTCTCGCGAGCGCGCGAGATGGCCGACGAGATCGACAGGCCCTCCTTCAGCGCGTCGCGCAGGGCGGCGATCTCCCCGTGCGTGTAGAGGCGGTGCTTGCCCTCGGTGCGCATCGGCGTCGGGTAGCCGAAGCGGCGCTCCCACGCGCGCAGCGTGTTCGGGCTCACGTTGAGATACGACGCCGCTTCTGAGGTCTTCAGGGTTCGCACCGAGTGGGAGAGGACCACTCCCGTCGAGCGTCCAGGGCCCGATTCCTGCACTTGCACAACTTCTTGCGCGAAAGTTGTGCAAGAACCTCCCGCGACGGGTACGATGCCGCGCGTCGGTCCCGGTCCAACCAGCTGGAGGCAACCATGATCCGTGGCGGCCGTTAAGCCCAAGGACCCGGCTGCGACCGTCGCCCCCGCGCGTTACCGTGCGACGGGTGACGGTCGCAGCCCTCCAACCCCGGCCGCGTCTGGCCGTCGGGATCGCCGGCGCGATCGTCGCGGTCGGCCTGCTCGGGCTGATCCCCGCAGACTGGTCGGAGGTCGACCCGCTGCTGACGGCGGTCCTGATCGCGATCTCGATCGGCTCGTGGCTCACCGCCCCGAGCTTCACCGGCAACACGGTGGTGAGCCCGGCCTTCCTGGCGCCGATGCTCGCGCTCGCGTTCCTCGGGCCCGCCGGCGCGTTCCTCGTGCCGCTCGCGGGCGAGGTCGGCAGCTGGCTCGTGCTGCGCTACCGCTGGCGGGCGGCGCTGATCAACATCGCGGGCTCGGCGACCCCGACGCTCGTCGTCGCCTGGGGCTTCGCGGCGCTCGACCCGTCGCAGGAGAGCGTGGCGTTCTTCGTCCTGCTCGCGCTGGCGACCGTCGTGATGTGGGCGCTGAACACGCTCATCGTCGTGCCGCTCATGAACGTGCTCGACGGCATCCAGCCGGTGATGCCCGATCCGGAGACCGAGCTCGAGCTGCTGCCGACGATCGGGATCAGCGCGGCGCTCACGGTCGTCGTCGCCGAGGCCTACGCGCAGTGGGGCTACGGGGGCCTCGCGCTCGCGGTGCTCGTGATCGCGATCGTGAGCTACATGGAGCGGCTGATCGGCCGCTCGCGCGAGCAGACGCGCCAGTACGCGAACCTCTCGTGGGGCATCCTCTCGAGCCTCGTGCGCGCGCTCGACGAGCGCGACCACCGCGCCGCGCGCCACTGCGCGGCCGTCGCGATGTTCAGCCGCGACATCGCCGAGCTGGCCGGGATGGACGCGCACGAGCAGGAGCTCGCCCACACCGCCGGGCTGCTGCACGACATCGGCAAGTTCACGCTCTCCGACCGGGTGATGGAGCGCGGCGCCCAGCTCGACGACGCCGACTGGCGCGGCATCCGCCGCCATCCCGACATCGGCGCCGACCTGCTCCAGGACATCGGCGTCTTCGGGCCGGTCGGCGAGATCGTCCGCTGCCACCACGAGCGCCTCGACGGGCGCGGCTACCCGCGCGGGCTCACGAGCGAGGACATCCCCGAGGTCGCGAAGATCGTCGCGGTCGCCGAGGTCTACGACACGCTCACCGCCCCGGACACCTACCGCACCCCGATGAACTCCTTCGAGGCGCTCAACGAGCTGCGGCGCGTCGCCGGGACCCAGCTCGAGGGGCGCTACGTGGACGCGCTGGCGACGCTGCTGGCCGGCCGCGGCACCGACTACCGCCACCAGGACGAGGCCGACTTCGACCGCGAGCTGGACATGGAGCGGCGGATGAGCGAGGCGGCGACGCCGGCCTGATCAGGCTCAGTCCTCGAGCGGGCGGCGCGGCTGGAGCGAGTCGACGAACGCGTCGAGCTCCTCGACGGTGAACCGGCGCTGGCCGCCGGGCGTCCGGTAGCCGGGCAGGTGGCCCGCGTTCGACCAGCGCCGCACCGTGGCGATCGAGACGCCGAGATGCCGGGCGGCCTGCGAGACCGTCAGCGCGAGCCGCGGGTCGGACGGAACGGTGGTCATGGCCCCCGCAACGGCCCGCCGGGGCCCGCGGCCGAGCCCCGCTGCAGCTTTGCGCAGGTTCACGGCCCCGGGACTGCGGGATAGGGTGGCGCCCGTGGGACGACTCGACGACGTGGACCTCACCCAGGCGCTCGGGACCAAGGAGTACGAGCGCCTGCTCGCGGTCCGCAGCTGGCGCCTGGCCCAGCTGCGCCTGGCGCTCGGCGGCAAGCTCGGCGAGAGCGGCCTCGGGCCCGGCCTGCTCGTGATGTTCGAGGGCTGGGACGCGTCGGGCAAGGGCGGCGCGATCAAGCGCCTGATCGCCCCGCTCGACGCGCGCCATGTGCGCGTCGTGCAGTACGCCGCGCCGACCGCGGACGAGAAGCGCCACTTCTACCTCGAGCGCTTCATCACCCAGCTCCCCGGGCTCGGCGGCATGGCCGTGTTCGACCGCACGTGGTACGGCCGCGTGCTCGTCGAGCGGATCGAGGGGTTCGCGACGACCGAGCAGTGGCAGCGCGCCTACGCGGAGATCGTGGACTTCGAGCGCTCGCTGCACCTCGAGGGGATCATCCTCGTGAAGTTCTGGCTGCACATCTCGCCGCACGAGCAGCTGCGCCGCTTCAAGCAGCGCGAGAAGGACCCGCTGAAGCGCTGGAAGCTCACCGACGAGGACTGGCGCAACCGCGACCGGTGGGACGAGTACGCCGGGGCCGTCGAGGAGATGGTCGAGCGCACCGACACGACGTGGGCGCCGTGGCACCTGATCCCCGGCGACAACAAGAAGTTCGCGCGGATCGCGGTGATGGACGCCGTCATCGGCGAGATCGAGCGCGGCTGCGCGCACCTCGGCTTCCCGCTGCCCGAGCCGCGGCCCGAGGACGCGGCGGACTGATCACGCCTCGGCGAGCGCCTCACGGCGCCCGCCGGTGACCGCCCAGCGCGAGCCGGCGAAGCGCCCGCCGGTGGTCGCCAGGCGGACCGCCATCAGCACCGCCAGCCCGGCCCACACGCCGACGATCCCCCAGTCGAACGCGAGCGTCGCGGCGTCCACGGCGAGCGCCGCCGCCGCGGCGAGCGCCATCGCCGCGGCGAGGTAGCGCGTGTCGCCGGCGCCGATGAGGATGCCGTCGAGCGCGAACACGATCGCCGCGAACGGGAGCATCCCGGCCAGCAGCGGCCACATCAGCGCCAGCTCGTCGAGCACCTGCGGATCGCTGGTGAAGGCCCGCGGGAGGACGTCGCGCAGCGCGAGCAGGGCGACCGTCATGACCAGCCCGACGAGGAACGAGAGCTCGATCAGGCGCCGCCCGGTGACCCGCGCACCGGGGGCGTCGCCGCCGCCGAGCGCGCGGCCGACGAGCACCTGCCCGGCGATCGCGAGCGCGTCGAGCACGAGCGCGAGGAACAGGAAGAGCTGGAAGGCGATCTGGTTCGCCGCCAGCGCGGGATCGCTCGTGCGCCCGAGCACCGCGGTCGCCGCGCCGAACGCCAGCAGCAGCGACGCGGTGCGCACGGCGATCTGCGCGCCCATCCGCGTCATCGGGCGGATCCGGGCCCAGGCGGGGCGCCGCGAGCTCGCCGGCGCCCGCAGCAGCCGCCACGCGAACGCGGCGCCCATGGCCGCCTGCGCGATCACCGTGCCCCAGGCCGAGCCGTCGAGGCCCCAGCCGAAGCCGTAGACGAAGAGCACCTCGAGCACGACGTTGACGACGTTCGCGGCGACGACGATCACCAGCGGCGTGCGCAGGTCGCCGACGCCGCGCAGCCAGCCCTGGCCGGCGAGCGCGAGCATCGCCATCGGCAGCCCGAGCGCGGAGATCCGCAGGTAGCGCGCGGCGAGCGCGGCGACCTCGCCGTCGCCGCCGAGCAGCGTGACCAGCGGCTCGGCGAGCAGGACGGTGAGCGCCAGCGCGCCGAGGCCGACCGCCATCGCCAGCCAGAACGCCTGCGCCCCGAGCTCGCCGGCGCCGAGCCGGTCGCCGGCGCCGTGCAGGCGCGCGACCTGGGCGGTCGTGCCGTAGGCGAGGAAGTTGCACAGCGCGACCACCGAGGTGAGCACCGTCGCGGCGAGCGCGAGCGCGGCGAGCTGCGTCGTCCCCAGGTGCCCGACGATCGCCGTGTCCGCGAGCAGGTAGAGCGGCTCGGCGGCGAGCGCGCCGAGCGCGGGGAGCGCGATCAGGACGATCTCGCGGTCCTGCGGAGCGCGGCGCAGCACGCGGCCCATGCTAGGCGCGCCTCTACGATCCGCGCATGTCGCGCCGGCTCGCCGCCTGGCTCTGCGCCCTCGCCGCCGCCGCCGGCGCCGCGGGCTGCGGCGCGGGGGCCGGGGACGAGAGCGCCACCGGACCGGCCGTCGCCTGCCTCCAGGAGGACCAGGTCCTCGCCGCGCTGCGCGCCGCCCCGCAGCCGGTGCGGCTGCCGGACGGCACGCGCCTGTCGGAATGCCTGCGCGCGGCGACCGCCGACGCCGCGCTCCAGAACCTCGGCGTCGTCCTCACCGCCGTCAGCGACCGGCTCGCCGACGACGCCCTCGACGGGCGGCGCGAGGCCGCCCTCGCGCTCGGGTACCTGATCGGGGCCGCCGACGCCGGCTCGCGCTCGAGCCAGGGGATCCAGCTCGAGCTGGCGCGGCGGCTGGAGGGCTCGGCGCGGCGGATCGACGGCACCTCGCCGGCGATCGACGCCGCGGTGCTCCGCGGCCTGGCCGCCGGCCGGGAGACCGGGTGAAGCTCCGCCTCTACCACCACCCGGACGGCGCGCGGATCGCCTACCGCGAGCAGGGGACCGGCCCCGGGCTCGTGCTCTGGCACTCCGCGCTGCTCACCCACCGCGAGCTCACCCCGCTGGTGGAGGGCCTGACGCACCGGTTCCGCGTCGTGCTGCCCGACCTGCCGCTGCACGGCGACAGCGAGGACCGCCCGCGCCACCCGTACACGCTCGACTGGCTCGCCGAGGTCGCCGCCGCGTTCTGCCGCGACGTGGCCGGGCCGCGGCCGCTCACCGGGGGGCACGGCCTCGGCGCGGAGGTCCTGCTGCGCGCCGTCGAGACCGAGCAGCTGCGGCCAGGCGCGCTCGTGCTGATGCCCAGCCGCATGCACCGGCCCGCCGCCGATCCGGGCTGGGACCGCTGGCGCGCCGCGGCGCGCCTCGGCGCGCTGCCCGGCGCCGACCGCGTGCTCATGCACGGCGCCCGCCTCGCGCTGCGCCCGAGCCGCGCGGCGAAGCTCACCGTGCGCGGCGAGCCCGGCGCGGAGGACCTGCTGCGCCACGCGCTGGCCGACGTCGGCGGCAACGCGAACCTCGCGCGGTCGTGGGCGACGCTCGCCCGCCGCTGGCCCGCCGCCCCGCGGCGCGAGCTGCTCGACGCCTACCCGCGGATCGACGTCCCCGTCCTGCTCCTGTGGGCCGACCGCGACGAGCGCCATCCGCTCGCGACGGCGGAGGAGGCGCTCGACCTGCTCCCGGACGCGCAGCTGCGCGTCGTCCCGTCGACCGGCTACCTCATGGCCTACGACGACCCGGTCGGCGTCGCCCGCGAGATCGCGGCGTTCGCGGGCTGATCCGTAGTGTTCGGGCACCTCACCCGATCCCCACAGGAGTCCAGAACATGGCCAACCAGCGCCTCTACGGCGGCGAGACCGCCAAGGCGGTCGAGAACTTCCAGATCTCCGGCGAGCGCGTGCCGCCCGAGGTGATCCACTGGATCGGGCGCATCAAGGGGGCGGCCGCCGAGGTCAACGGCGAGCTCGGGCTGCTG
>JALOLQ010000101.1 GCA_025455895.1 Solirubrobacteraceae bacterium | reverse complement strand
CCAGGCGCGCAGGTCGTCGTCGCCGGGGCGGCCGGTGCCGAGCGTCGTCGCGATGCCGCGCGCGGCCAGGCCGGCCGCGGGCACCCGGCCGACGTCGCCGCTGCCCAGGACGCCGGCGGAGGTGGGGAGCGAGGTGGAGGTCATGGGCGCGTTCTCCCGGATCGGGCCGGTCGGTCCCCGGGCTCGCGCTCGCGGGCCGCGCCGGTGGCCCGGCGGCGCCGTGAGCGGCCGGCCTGCTTGTGGCGCGCCGCCTCGAGCAGGTCGGCGATCCCGCGCTCGATCCCGCCGCACAGCGGCCCGAGGTCGGGCGCGGCCTCGTCGTCGGCGGTGATCCCGAAGGCGATCGCGCCGTCGTAGGAGTAGATCGCGATCCCGATGCGCAGGTGGCCGGCGATCGGCACGTAGGGGAAGGTCTCGAGCATCCGGCGGCCGGCGAAGTAGAGCGTGTGCGGCGGGCCCGGGACGTTCGTCGTCACCGTGTTCACCGTGCGCTGGGCGCGGCCGGTGACCGCGCGCCCGCCGAGCAGCAGGACGATCTCGGGCAGCAGGCCCTCGAGGTGCACGAGCGCCCGGCCGGCCTCCGCCTCGTGCGTGCCCTTGAGGTGGCGCAGCTGGGCGTGGACGGCGTCGAGCCGGGCGACCGGGTCGGCAAGCCCCACCGGCAGGTCGGCGAACATCGTCGAGACCTGATTGTCGAAGACGCCGTGCTCGCCGCGGGCGCGGACGGAGACCGGGACCATCGTGCGCACGGTCTCCGGGACCGGCTCGCCGGCGGCCAGCAGCAGCTCGCGCAGCCCGCCGGCGATCGCGGCGAGGACCACGTCGTTTCCCGTGCCGCCGAGGGCGGAGCGGATCTCCTTGACCTCGGCGACGCGGGCCCTCGCCCAGCGCCAGCGCCGGTGCGGGCCGATCGGGCCGTTGAGCAGCGTCGCCGCGGGCGCGCGCAGCAGCCCGGCGTAGGCGGCCAGGCCGTGGGCGACGTCGAGCGCCGCCTGCGCGGAGCCGAGCGGGTCGGCGAGCGCGCGCAGCGCCGCGCGGCCCTCGTCGAGCGGCAGCCGCAGGCGCTCGGCGAGCGCGTCGGCCACGAGCCGCGCGTCGCCCGGCGCGGGCTCGGGGCTCCACGGCTGCGGCGGGCCGGCCTCGGCGTCGGGCCGCTCGTCGAGGACCAGCGTGCTGAGGTCCGAGCCGGAGATGCCGTCGACCATCGCGTGGTGCATCTTCACGATCACCGCCCAGCGCCCGCCGGACATCCCCTCCGCCACCCACATCTCCCACAGCGGGCGGTGGCGGTCGAGCTGCTGGGACATCACCCGGCCGACCAGGCGGCGAAGCTCCTCGTCCCCACCCGGGGCGGGCAGCGCGGTGCGGCGCACGTGGTAGCCCAGGCGGAAGTGCGGGTCGTCCACCCACACCGGGCGGCCGGCCTGGAGCGGCACGAACCGCACGCACTGGCGGTAGCGCGGCGCGCGGTGCAGGTGGGCCTCGATCACCCGCAGCAGCTCGTGCTCGGAGGGCGCGGGGCCCGCGAACAGCGAGATCGAGCCGATGTGCATGTGGCTGACCCCGTCCTCGACGTGGAGGAACGTCGCGTCCAGCGGTCCCAGCCGGGTCGGCGCCATCAGCGTCCCTCGTAGCCCGCCCGCAGCAGCCCGGTCAGCTCGTCGAGCAGCGGGATCCGCGGGTTCGTGCGCATGCTCGGGTCGTTGAACGCCGCCAGCGCCAGCTCCGGGATCGCGGCCTCGAACTCCTCGCGCGCGATGCCCATCTCGGCCAGCGAGCCGGGCATCCCGACCGTCTCGAGCAGGTCGTCGACGCGCGCGAACAGCGTCTCGCGCCGCGCGGCCTCGTCGCGCCCGCCGACGCCGAGGATCCACGCGGCCTGCGCGTACTTCTCCGGCGCGACGTAGGCGGCGTAGCCCGGCGCCGGCATGAACTTCGTCGGCAGCGAGGCGTTGTAGCGCAGGACGTGCGGCAGGAAGATCCCGTTCGCGCGCCCGTGCGCGATCTTGAACCGCGCGCCGACCGCGTGGGCGAGCGCGTGGTTGACCCCGACGAACGCGTTCGAGAACGCGAGCCCGGCGATCGTCGCCGCGTTGGCCATCGCGGTGCGCGCGGCGAGGTCGCTCCCGTCCGCGTACGCCTTCGGCAGCGCGTCGAAGATGAGGTTCATCGCCTGCATGCAGAACGCGTCGGTGTAGGGCGAGGCGAAGATCGACACGGCGGCCTCGAGCGCGTGGGTGAGCGCGTCGATCCCCGTGTCGGCCGTCATGTGCGGCGGCATCGTCAGCGTGAGCTTCGGCTCGACGATCGCCATGTCCGGCACGAGCGAGTAGTCGACGAGCGTGATCTTGCGCCCGTCCGCGGTGAGCACCGCCGCGGGCGAGACCTCCGAGCCGGTGCCCGCGGTGGTCGGGATCGCCACGAGCCGCGCGGCGTGCTCGACCTGCGGGTACTGCGCGACGCGCTTGCGCGCGTCGAGGAACGGCAGCGACAGCTCGCGCATCGACAGCTCCGGGCTCTCGTGGAAGAGCCGGATCGCCTTCGCCGCGTCGAGCACCGAGCCGCCGCCGACGGCGACGATGAGGTCCGGCGACAGGTCGCCCATCACGCGCACGCCGGCGCGGATCTCGTCCTCCGGGGGCTCCGGGGAGACCTCGCTGAAGACGTGCACCGAGGCCCCCGGGCGCAGGTGCGCGCGGACCTCGTCGGCGACGCCGCGCCGTTCGGTGTCCGGGTCGGTGATGAGCACCACCTGGCGGGCCTCGACCTCGCGCAGGCTGTCGAGCGAGCCGGGGTTGAAGTACGTGTCCGACGGGACGCGGAACCACTGCGGCGGGGCCTGCCGGCGGGAGACCGTCTTGATGTTCATGAGGTTGCGGTAGTTGACGTTGTCGGTGGTCGTCGAGCCGCCCCACGTCCCGCAGCCGAGCGAGAACGTCGGCGTCATCGAGTTGTAGACGCCGCCGAGCGCGCCGACCGCGGTCGGTGCGTTGACGAGGATCCGGCCGGTGCGCACCGCGCGCGAGAAGCGCTCGATCACGTCCTCGTCGCGGGCGTACACCGCGGAGGTGTGGCCGAGGCCGTCGTGCTCGGTCACGAGCACGCACGCGTCGATCCCGTGCTCGACCGAGGGCGAGCGCACGAGGCCCAGGACCGGCATGAGCTTCTCGGCGACGAGCGGGTGTGCGGCCAGCTCCTCGAGGTCGCTCGGGAGCGCGGCGAGCAGCACCTTGTCGCGCGCGTCGGCGGGGATCTTCGCCAGGCCCGCGAGGTCCACGCACGAGCGCCCGAGCGCGGCCATCTCCATCGTGCCGTCCTCGGTCATCGCCACCTGCGCGAGGCGCGCGGTCTCCTCCTCGGTGAGCAGCCGCGCGCCCATCCGCTCGAACTCGGCGACGAGCTCGTCGTAGACCGCGTCGTCGACGACGACGGTCTGCTCGGCCGGGCAGATCAGCGAGGCGTCGAACGTCTTCGAGACGAGGATGTCGACGACGGCCATGCGCAGGTCGGCCGAGCCGTGGACGTAGACCGGCGCGTTGCCCGAGCCGACGCCGATGCACGGCTTGCCCGCGCGGTTCGTCGCCGCGACCGCCTTCGGGCCGCCGGTCGTCCAGATGAAGTCGACGCCGTCGTGGTGGAAGAGGTACTGCGAGATGTCGAGCGTCGGGTCCGGGATCACCTGGAGCGCGTCCTTCGGCAGGCCCGCGGCCTCGCCGGCCTGCTGGACGACCTCGATCGCCCGGATCGCGCAGCGCGCCGCGCGCGCCGACGGGCGGAAGAGCATCGCGTTGCGCGTCTTCACGCCGACGATCGCCTTGAAGAGCGCGGTCGAGGTCGGGTTCGTGATCGGCAGCAGCGCGAGCACGACGCCGATCGGCTCGGCCACCTCCTCGATCCCGCGCTCGGGATCGGTGCCGATCACGCCGACCGTCTTCTTGTCCTTCAGGTAGTCGTAGAGGAACTCGGTGGCGATGTAGTTCTTGACGACCTTGTCCTCGAAGACGCCGAAGCCGGTCTCCTCGATCGCCAGCGCCGCCAGCTCGACCGCGTGCTCGAGCCCGGCGACGACCATCGCCCAGACGATCCGGTCGACCTGTTCCTGGTCGAGGCCGCGCAGTGCGTCGGCCGCCCCGCGGGCGCGGGCGACATAGTCCTCCATCCGGGCCTGCTGCTCCGGACTGAGCTCGATCTGGTCCTGCGTGACGGTGGGTGCCGTCGTCGTGCCGGTCATGCCGGAGTCCTCTCCCCTCGTGGACGGACACGCCGACGATCGCGGCCGCGCGCGGGCGCGGCATCCGGGGGAGCGGCGGGTGCGCGTCCGTGCGGACTACGCAGACGCCGGCAGCGCGGCGAGGCGCTCCAGCTCGGCGGCGAACCCGGCGACGATCGCCTCGGGGTCCGGGATCAGGCCGGCGTCGGTCATCACGCCGACCCGCACCGTGCCCGCGTAGCTGAAGATCGAGACGCTCATCGCCATGTTCCCGGAGACCGGCGCCCAGACGAGCACGCCCGCCACCTCGGTCCCCGCGAGGTAGACCGGCTCGCGCGGGCCGGGCACGTTCGTGACGACCGCCGAGCCCGACGCGCTGAAGAGGTCCACGAGCGCGGTCTCGACCTGCTGGGGCGTCGCGCCCATGGTGCTGAGGACGGCGTAGCTCACGACGCCCTCGGGCGAGGTCTTGATCTTCGCCATCTCGCGCATCACCGCGCGCAGGCGCTCGAGCGGCTTCTCGAGGCCGACGGCCAGCGGGAGCGTGACGAGGCCGAAGCGGTTGCCCAGATCGCGCGGCAGCGGCTCGTCGAGCCCGCGCAGGTTGAACGGCACGAGCACGCGGATGCCGTCGACGAGGCTCTCGCGCGCCAGCAGGTAGTCGCGCAGCGCGCCGGTCAGCGCGGCGACGAGCACGTCGTTGACCGTCGCGCCGTGGTCGTGGGCGACGTCCTTGATCTCGGGGAGGTCGAGCGGCGGCGACCACGCGACCCGCTCGGGGATCCCGGCGTGCCCGCGCAGGACGGTGTCCGCGTCGCTGCCGGCGAGCACGAGCTTCGCGAGCGCCTGCGCGTCGTCGCGCGCGTGCGCGGCGAGGTCGATCGTGTGCTTCGGGTGGGTGACCACCTCGACGCCCTCGTGCAGCAGCGCGCCCGCCGCCGCGCGGGTCGCGCCGAGCGCCGCGGCGGCGGGGCGCAGGACGGCGTCGAGCGGCCCGCGGTGCGGGTGCCCGGGATCCGGCGGCGTGAGCGTGCGGCCGCCGTCCTGCGGCGTCGCGTCGGTGAGCGAGAGCATCACGCGGGCGAGGGCGATGCCGTCGGCGATCGCGTGGTGGATCCGCGCGAGCACGGCGGCGCCGCCGCGGTAGCCGTCGATCAGGTGGTACTCCCACAGCGGGCGCGAGCGGTCGAGCGGGACGACCATCCGGTCGGCGACGAACGCCTGGAGCGCCGCGTCGTCGCCGGGCGCGGGGAGCGCGACGCGGTGCAGGTGCAGGTCGAGGTCGAAGGCGGGGTCGTCCTCCCAGGCGGGCCGGCCGACGACCGGCGCGCCGCCGACGGCGCGCTGGCGGAAGCGCGGGTAGGGCTCGACGAGGCGCTCGCGGATCACCTCGCGCAGGCGGTCCCAGTCCGGCCGCTCGTCGAACCACATCACGGCGTTGATGACCATGAGGTTCTCCGGCCGGTCCATCCGCAGCCAGGCGGCGTCCGCGCTGCCCATCGTGTGCCTGGTGCTCATGGGGCGGCATCCTGCCCCATGCACGCGCGGCACGCGAGCGCGCGTCATGATGTGCCCGGGTCCACTCGATCAGGAGGCAGCGGATGAGCGGTGAGGGACGGACGATCGTCGTCGGCTTCGACGGCTCGCCGACGTCGCAGGCGGCGGTGCACTTCGCCGCCGGGCGCGCCGGCGCCGGCGGCAGGCTCTACGTCGTCTACGCCTACGACCTGCCGCCCGGCATGCTCGGCGGCACGACGTACGAGCACGCCGTCGCCGAGCACAAGGAGCACGGCCGCCGGGTCCTCGGCGAGCTGCCCGAGGTCGAGGGCGTCGAGGTGGTCACCGAGCTGCTCGGCGGTCACCCGGCCGCGTCGATCGCCACGGTCGCCGAGACCCGCGGCGCCGACGAGATCGTCGCGTCGGCTCGCGCGGCTTCAGCCCGCTGCGCGGCGCGCTCGGCAGCACCTCGCACGAGCTGCTGCACCGCGCCGGCCGCCCCGTCACCGTCATTCCCCCCCAGGACTAGGAGGTCCGCCATGCCGTCCGCCCAGGAGCTGCGCGAGCTCGCCGCTCACGAGCCGGGTGCGCCCGTGCTCAGCGCGCTGATCCGCACCGATCCGCGCGACCCGCAGAACACGCACGGCGAGCCGGCGTGGCCGATCGAGCTGCGCAACGGCCTGCGCGCGGCCGAGGAGGGCCTCGAGGGCGACGAGCTCAAGGCGCTGCGCGCCGCCGCGGCCGACATGGAGAGCTGGGCCAAGGCGCTCAGCCCGGCCGACCGCGGGCGCAGCGTCGTGCGCTTCCTGGCGGCGGACGGCTCGTTCGACCGGGTGTCCACGCTCCAGCTGCCGATCACCCGCACGACCGTCGTGTGGGACGCGAGCCCGTACATCCTGCCGCTCGTCGCCGTGGCCGACCGCGGCGCCCCGACCGGGCTCGTGCTCGTCGGCAACGACTCGATCCGGCTGCTCTCGTGGGAGGGCGGACGCGTGGCCGAGGTCGAGGGCGGCTCGTACGAGGTCGAGTTCGGCGAGTGGAAGGACTACAGCGGCTTCACCGCCGGCAACCCGGGGCGCGGCGTCCAGACCGGCCACAACGTCGAGGCGATCCGCGCGCGCACCGAGAACGCGCGCGAGGGCTTTCGCCGCGAGGCGGCCGCGGCGATCGACCGCCGCGTCGGCGAGCTGGGCTGGCGGCGGATCGCGCTGGCGGGTGAGGGCAGCCTCGCCGCGGACCTCGAGGCGGAGCTGGCGCAGGGCACCCGCGGGCGCGTCGTCGGCACCGTCTCGCTGAACCTCGCCGACCACTCGCCGGCGGAGATCGCCGAACGCGCCGAGCCGGTGCTGCTCGGGCTCTGGGCGGACCGCGCGCGGGGGTTCGTCGCCGAGGCGATCGAGCGCTCACGCGCCGGCGGCGCCGGGGCGACCGGCGTGACCGAGGTCAGCGCCGCGCTCACGGAGGGCCGCGTCGATCGCCTGCTGATCGACCCTTACCGCGACTACGCCGAGACGGTCGCCGGGAACCCGGCGGCGGCGGGGCTGCTGCGCGGCTCGCCGGCGCGGTTCTTCGCCGAGAAGGCGGTCGAGGCGGCGATCTCGGGCGGCGGCGCGGTGACCTCGCTGCCGAACGAGGTCGGCGAGGGCACCGAGCTGGGCGCCGTCGGCGGGATCGCGGCGCTGCTGCGCTACTGATGACCGGCGAGCAGTTCGCCGCCTGGCTGCGCGCGTACGGGCTCGCGTGGGCGGGCGGTGACGCCGCGGGCGCCGGCGCCCTCTTCGCCGAGGACGCGGAGTACCACGCCGGGCCGTGGGCGGCGCCCGCGCGCGGGCGCGCGGCGATCGAGGCGCTGTGGGCCGCGGGCGCGGGGCGTACGCACCGGGACGTCGAGTACGACGCGACGGTCGTCGCGGTCCACCAGGCGACGGGCGTCGCGCACTGGCACGCGACCTTCACCCAGGTGCCGGGGGAGCGCCGCGTCGAGCTCGACGGGGTGCTCGTGGCGGCGTTCGGCGACGACGGGCGCTGCGCGGTGCTGCGGGAGTGGTGGCACCGGCGGGAGGTGTAGGCGCGCCGGCGGGCCCGCGGGCCGCGGGCTCGGCGTGGGGG
>JALOLQ010000100.1 GCA_025455895.1 Solirubrobacteraceae bacterium | reverse complement strand
GTGCGCGAGGTCCCCGGCTACGTCGGCGGGTTCCACCTCGTCGATCCACGGACGCGCCGCGCGATGTCGATCGTCGTGTTCGAGGACGAGGACGGCCTGCGGCGCGCGGGGGACGCCCTGGCCCGGCGCGCCCCGGATCAGCGGGTCGGGGTGAGCCCGGACCGCGTGGAGGTCCTCGTCGCCGAGCCGTTCTGACGCGCGCGGCGCGCCGCGGTCTACCGTCTGCGGCATGGACGAGCTCGCCGCGGTGCTCGCCGAGGCGGGCGGGGCGCAGGCCCCGCCGGAGCTCCGCGCGCGCCTGGCCGCGCTGCTCGACGCGGAGCTGCGGCGCGGCGACCGCGAGCTGCGCGAGACCCGCAGCGGCCGTGACGCCCCGCTCACCGTCGCGCTCGCCGCCGGCGCCTCCGGGCTGCGGATCGCGCTGCCGGTGCCGGTCCAGCTGCGTGCGGACCCCGAGGCCGCCCCCGAGCGCGCGTGGCTGCTCACCGCCGCCGCGGCCGCGGCGCTGGTGGACGCGGGCGCCGCCGCGGACACGCTGCTCGCCGGCGACCGGGCGGGCCGGCTCGTCCTGGAGGGGCCCGGCGCGCGGGACGCGGACCTCGCCGCGCTCGCGTTCGACGAGCAGGTCGCGCCGGTCGATCGCCTGCGGGCCCGGGCGCTCGTCGTCCCCGCCTTCGTCGTCGAGAACGCGACCGACCTGCGCGAGCCGCTCGGCCCGGCCCACCCGCTGCGGGTCGCCGCCCGCGTGGCCGCGCTCGGCGGGCGGCCCGCGGACCCGCTCTCGCTCAGCGAGCACGAGGACGCCGTGCTCGCCGCACTCGACGCGTCCGCGCCCGGCGTCGCGCGCCCGCACGACGATCCCGATCCCGCCCGGCGCGTCGCGCGGCGGATCCTCCAGCGCCTCGACGGCATGGGCAAGTGGGGCGGCTTCCACACCGAGTTCGCGCACCTCGCCCGGGGCTTCGCCGGGAACGACCGCGCGCTCGCCGAGGCGGTCGGGGAGGCGCTGCTCGACGCGGGCCTGCTGCGCGAGAAGCCGAGCGTCGGCCAGCGCCACGTGTTCCTGAACCCGCGGCGCGCCGCGGACATCCACGCGCTGATCGAGGACGGGACGACGCCGCCCGGGCTGCGGCTTCCCTAGGCTCGGGACGATGAGCCCCCGACTTCCGCCGCCGGCCTTCGTCCTCGACACCTTCGCCCGCCGCGGGCTGATCCATCCCGAGCATCCCGTCCGCGTCGTGAAGGCGCTGCGCGTCCTGAAGAGCTGGGGCCCGACCGTCGCCGCCGGGTACTCCGCCTCGGCGCTGCGCCGTCCGGACGCTCCGGCGATCATCGACGAGCGCGGCACGCTCACCTTCCGCGAGGTCCACGAGCGCACGAACCAGCTCGCCCACGCGCTGCGCGTCCAGGGCGTGAAGGAGGGCGACGGGATCGCGATCCTCACCCGCAACCACCGCTGGTTCGTCGACATCTCCGTCGCCGCGGGCAAGCTCGGGGCGAACGCGCTCTACCTCAACACGATGTTCGCCGCGCCGCAGATCACCGACGTCTGCCGCCGCGAGCAGCCGGTGGCGATCGTCCACGACGAGGAGTTCACCGAGTTCGTGCGCGAGGCCTCCGAGGGGCTCCCGCGCTGGGTGGCCTGGCAGGACGCCCCCGACCCGGACGGCGCGCCCTCGCTCGACGACCTGCGCGAGAACTTCCCGCTCAGCGACCTCGCGCCGCCCGCCGCGCCGGGCAAGGTGATCATCCTCACCAGCGGCACCACGGGCACGCCGAAGGGGGCGCAGCGCAAGCAGCCGCAGTCGCTCGTGCCGGTTGCGTCGCTGCTCTCGGCGATCCCGCTGCACGCCCGCGAGACAACCCACATCGCCGCGCCGCTCTTCCACTCCTGGGGGATGGCGCACTTCCTCATCGCGATGACGCTCGGCTCGACGATCGTGCTGCGCCGGCGCTTCGATCCCGAGGACGCCGTCGCGACGCTCGCCCACCATCGCTGCACCGCGCTCGTGGTCGTGCCCGTGATGCTCCAGCGGATCCTCGAGCTCGACCCGGAGGTGCTCGACCGCTACGACACCTCGAGCCTCAAGGTGGTGCCGGTGAGCGGCAGCGCGCTGCCCGGCGAGATGGCCGTGCGCGCGATGGACCGCTTCGGCGAGGTGGTCTACAACCTCTACGGCTCGACCGAGGTCGCCTGGGCGACGATCGCCGGGCCGAAGGACCTGCGCGCCGCCCCCGGCACCGCCGGGCGCCCGCCCTACGGGACGATCGTGAAGCTCTTCGACGCCGACGGCGAGCCGGTCGAGGAGCCCGGGACGACCGGGCGGATCTTCGTCGGCAACGAGATGGCGTTCGACGGCTACACCGGCGGCGGCGGCAAGGAGGTCATCCAGGGCCTCATGTCCACCGGCGACGTCGGCCACTTCGACGCCGAGGGGCGCCTCTTCATCGACGGCCGCGACGACGAGATGATCGTCTCCGGCGGCGAGAACGTCTTCCCCCGCGAGGTCGAGGACCTGCTCTCCGACCACCCCGGGATCGTCGAGGCCGCCGTCGTCGGCGTCGACGACGAGGAGTGGGGCGCGCGCCTGCGGGCGTTCGTCGTCGGCGTCGACGGGATGACCCCGACCGAGGACGACCTCAAGGACTACGTCAAGCAGAACCTCGCGCGCTACAAGGTGCCGCGCGAGATCCTCTTCCTCGACGAGCTGCCCCGGAACGCGACGGGGAAGATCCTGAAGCGGGAGCTGTCGCGGGAGTAGGGCGCGGGGTGCCGGTGGGCTCCCGCTTCAGGCTCTGAGGGCGGAGGATCGGATGAGGTTCGGGTCGCCGAGCGCCCGGAACCTCACCCGGGTCGGGGATCACGCGCTCACGTGCGCCACTTGATCGAGCAGCCGACCGGCTTGGTCTCCGCGGGTTCGCACGCCCGTCCGGCGAGCAGCGCGTCGAGCGCGCCGCGCAGCCACGTGGCGCCGAGCGCCTCGTCCTCCCAGTCGGCGTCGGGCGCGCCGCGGTAGGCGAGCCGGCCGTCGGCGCCGGCGACGAAGACGTCCGGCGTCGTCTGCGCGCCGTAGGCCCGCGCGACCTCCTGCGTGGCGTCGTGCAGATAGGGCGTCGGCCACGCCTGCGGGTCGCGCGCCACGCGCTCGGCCATCGCCTCCAGCGAGTCGCGCGGGTAGCGCTCGGCGTCGTTGCTGTTGACCTGGAGCACGCGCACGCCGCGTTCCGCGTAGTCGCGGGCGACGGCCACGATCCGCTCGTGCCAGGCCAGCGCGTACGGGCAGTGGTTGCACGTGAAGACGACGACCGTCGCCGCGGCCTCGCCGGGCACCGCGTGGCGGGTGCCGTCGGTGGCGGGCAGGTCGAACGCGGGCAGGGGGTCGCCGAGGGCGAGGGTCATGAGGCTCCTTCGGTCAGCGCCGCGGCGAGCGCGGCGCGCAGGTCGTCGGGATCGGGGACGGGGGAGATACGGCCGTCACGGCGGTGGTAGATGCGGCAGGCGAGCATCACCGGCTCGTCGCCGGCGGGCACCACGTCGCGCCCGTTCACGCGGATCGTCGGTGAGCCGGGAAACCGCTCGCGCTCGGCGGCGGCCTCGTCGGGCACCTCGCGCACCTCGATCAGGCCCGGGTCGAGCCCGGCGGCGGCCACCGCCGCGCGCAGGTCCGCCAGCGCGCGCGGGTGCGACGGGCACCCGTCCCAGAACAGCAGCTCGACCCGCGGCGCCCGGCTCACGGGACGAGGACCGCCGCGCCCTCGATCGCCCCGGCGCGGATCGCGGCGAGCGCGTCCTCGGCCCGCTCGAGCGGGAACGTCGTGACCGTCGTGCGCACCGGCACCCGCGGGGCGAGCGCGAGGAAGTCGCGGGCGTCCTCGCGCGTGAGGTTCGCGACCGAGCGGATCTGGCGCTCCTCCCACAGGTCCGCGTACGGGAACGACGGGATGTCGCTCATGTGGATCCCGGCGCAGACGACCACCCCGCCGCGGTCGAGCGCACGCAGCGCGGCGGGCACGAGCTCGCCCGCCGGCGCGAAGACGATCGCCGCGTCGAGCGGCTCCGGCCCGGGGGCCAGCGCGTCGCCGGCCGAGGCGCAGCCGAGCTCGAGGGCGAACGCCTGCGCCGCGGCGTCATCGCGGCGCGTGAACGCGTGCACGGTCCGGCCCTGGTGGAGCGCCACCTGGGCGATCACGTGCGCGGCCGCGCCGAACCCGTAGAGCCCGAGCCGCCGCGCGTCGCCGGTCATCCGCAGCGCCCGGTGGCCGATCAGCCCGGCGCACAGCAGCGGCGCGACGTCGAGGTCGCCGTAGCCCTCGGGGAGGGCGAAGCAGAAGCGCTCGTCGGCCACCGTCCGCTCCGCGAAGCCGCCGGGCAGGTCGAGCCCGGTGAAGCGCGCCGCCTCGCAGAGGTTCTCGCGGCCGCTCGCGCAGAAGCGGCAGGTCCCGTCGGTCCAGCCGAGCCACGGCACGCCGATCCGCGTGCCGGGCGGCGTGCTCGTCCCGGGACCGCCGCGCTCGACGACCCCGACGATCTGGTGCCCCGGGACGATCGGGCGCACGTCCGTCGTCACCTCGCCGTCACGGATGTGGACGTCGGTGCGGCAGACGCCGCAGGCCAGCACGCGCAGCAGCAGCTGACCCGGCGCGGGCTCGGGGTCGGGCAGCTCCGCGAGCCGCAGCGGCCGGCCGGGCTCGTCGAGGACCATCGCGCGCATCACCGGGGGTTCTACCCTCGATCGCATGCCCGCGCGAACCGACGTCTTCGACCTCGCGCACCTGACGCTCCACGCCGGCGAGGCACGGCACCTGGACCTCGAGGTCCGGCTGGGCGAGTTCACGTTCGGGAGCGACCGCTACCTGACCGATCCGCCGATCGCGCCGGTGCGCCTGGACGTGACCCGGATGATCCACAACGGCTGGTCGCTGCGGCTGCGCTTCCGCGCGGCGCTGTCCGGCCCGTGCATGCGCTGCCTCGAGCCGGCCGCGCCCGAGGTCGAGGTCGACGTGCGCGAGGTGGACCAGCCCGGCGGGGGCGAGGAGCTCGACAGCCCCTACGTCAGCGGTGAGGAGCTCGACGTGCGCCGGTGGGCGCACGACGCGCTTGCGCTCGCCCTGCCCGCGCAGGTGCTCTGCCGGCCGGACTGCGCGGGGCTGTGCCCGCGCTGCGGCGCGAACCTCAACGCCGACCCGGCGCACGCGCACGAGCCCGAGAAGGACCCGCGCTGGGCGGCGCTCGACGCGCTGAAGTTCGACGAGCCGGCCTCGGGCTGACGGTCGTTCACAGCCACGCGCCGCTCGGCAGGTACGGCGCGGGCGGCGCGGCCATCCCGCGCGTGCACACGGGTCCCTCGGGGCTGAGCGCCAGCCGCGCGTCGAGCGCGACCCGGATCGCCCACTGCTGCCCGGCGGTGAGGAAGTCCGCGCTGATCGTCGCGCCGCGCGGCGCGCTGAGGATCGCCGCCCAGAGCGCGAGCGCCGCCGCCGGCTCGTCGCGGCCCGCCACGAGCAGCACCCGTCCCTCGCGCGCGCACGCGAACGCCCGGTCCTCGACGACGAGCAGGCGCGCCCCGTGGTCGAGCCAGACCGCGAGGTCCTCGCCGTAGCCGGCGCCGCGCACCGCGCGGCCGATCGCGTTCGCCGCCGCCAGGCCCGCGGCGCCCGCATCGGCGACGTCCGCCGCGGCCGTGGGCGCGGCGTCGAGCACCGGGATCCCCGCGACGGCGAGCGCCGGATGCAGGGAGAAGCCGGCGCGGGCGTAGCGGCGCATGGCCGCCGGGTGCTCGCTGGAGAGGATCAGCCCCGGTCCGTGGGCCGGGCCGGCGCCGTGCGCCAGGCAGCGCTCCAGCAGCGCGCGCCCGACCCCGCGCCCGCGCAGGTCCTCGTCGACGGCCAGCAGCGAGAGCCCCCACAGACCCTCGCGCACGATCGCCTGCGCCGCGCCCCCGAGCGAGCCGTCCGCGCGCTCGGCGACCAGGCAGCCGCCGGGGTCGGTCCGGCACGGGTGCTCGAGGCGCGCGAGCGTCCCGGCCCGCAGCGCCCGCGGGTCGGCCGTGCCCGCAGGCGGCGGCAGCGTGCGGCCGGCGAGCGCGAGGACGGCGCCCGCGTCGTCCGGGAGCATCGGGCGGATCCGGACGGGGGCGGGCACGCGCGCAAGTCAAGCACGGCGCCGGGGCCGCGCCGATGCCGCTACCCTGTTGCGCTCCATGGCCGTTCCGAAGCAGCGACAGTC
>JALOLQ010000099.1 GCA_025455895.1 Solirubrobacteraceae bacterium | reverse complement strand
GCGGCGCTGCCGCATGCGCCGGGTGCTTCAGCGCCGCAGGTACCCGTGGCGTGCCCCGAGGGGGCGCTCACGCGCCGATCGTACGCCCGCTCGAGGCCGTGCTCGCTACGCTGCGCGCCCCATGCGCTGCGCCCTCGCCCCGCTCCTCGTGATCGCCGCCCTGCTGCTCGCCGGGTGCGCCGGAGGCGGCGCCCAGGACCAGGACTCGACCGAGGACTTCCAGGGTGCCCAGCAGGAGGTCGCCCAGACGGTCGAGGACCTTCAGGAGGCCACGCGCGAGAAGAACGGCGCCAAGATCTGCTCGAGCCTGCTGAGCCCGTCGCTGCAGCGGTCG
The DNA here is from genome assembly GCA_025455895.1 of Solirubrobacteraceae bacterium. GTDB lineage: Bacteria > Actinomycetota > Thermoleophilia > Solirubrobacterales > Solirubrobacteraceae > F1-60-MAGs163. Next base: position 5,904 of record JALOLQ010000099.1, on the reverse strand, counting down.
ATCGCCGCGAACAACGGCAAGGAGGGCTGCTCGAGCGCCGTCGACGACGCGATCAAGGACTCCGACCCGGTCGACCTCGTGGTCACGAAGGTCGAGATCACCGGGAACCTCGCGACCGCCACGGTCGCCGCCGAGACCGGCGACGAGACGGTCTCGACCGACACCTTCACCTTCGAGAAGCAGGGCGGGCGCTGGAAGATCACCACGACCGGCGCCTGAGGCCCGGTCAGCCCAGCGCGCGCCCGTACTGGCGCTCGTAGTACTCGCGGTAGGCGCCCGAGCGGATCGGCTCCCACCACCAGGCGTTCTCGCGGTACCAGGCGACCGTCTGCTCGAGGCCCTCGGCGAAGCGCACCTGCGCCTCCCAGCCGAGCGCCCGCACCTTCTCGGAGGCCAGCGAGTAGCGGCGGTCGTGCCCGGGGCGGTCCTCGACGTACTCGATGAGCCCCGGGTCGGCCCCGGTCAGCTCGATGATCCGCTCGACGACCTCGAGGTTCGGCGCCTCGTCCGGGCCGCCGACGTTGTAGACCTCGCCGGCCTTCCCGTGGGCGAGGACGTGGCCGATCCCGGCGGCGAAGTCGCTCACGTGGATCCAGTTGCGCACCTGCTGCCCGTCGCCGTAGACCGGGAGGCGATCGCCGTGCAGCGCGTTGAGGATCATCAGCGGGATCAGCTTCTCGGGGTACTGGTTGGGCCCGTAGTTGTTCGAGCCGCGGCAGATCACCGTCTCCATCCCGTACGTGTGCGTGTACGACTGGACGAGCAGGTCGCCGCCGGTCTTCGTCGCGCTGTACGGCGAGGACGGGCGCAGCGGGCTGTCCTCGGTGAACGAGCCCTCCTCGATCGAGCCGTAGACCTCGTCGGTCGAGACCTGCACGTAGCGCAGCCCGCGCTCACGGGCGGCCTCGAGCAGCACGAAGGTCCCCATCGCGTGGGTCATGACGAACGCGTCCGGCTCGGCGATCGAGCGGTCCACGTGCGTCTCGGCCGCGAAGTTCACGACCGCGTCGGCGCCCTCGATCGCGCGCGCCACCGCGCCCGCGTCCTCGATCGCCCCGTGGACGAACTCGTGCTCGACGTCCCGGAGGTTCTCCCGGCGCCCCGCATAGGTGAGCTTGTCCAGCACGACGACCTCGTCGCCGTGCCCGCTCACGCGCTGACGCACGAAGTTCGAGCCGATGAACCCGGCCCCGCCGCAGACCAGCAGCCTCATCGCGGACCTCCCGCGGTCGTCCTGGAATCGAAGCTCGCGCGCTCGGCGAGGTAGCCGGCGAGGCCCTCGCGCCACGGCGGCAGCACGACGCCGTCGGCCGCGCGCTCGGTGGCGAGCACGCTGTACGCCGGGCGCGGCGCGGGGCGCGGGAACTCGTCGGTCGTCGTCGGCTCGACGCGGCACGGAGAGCCGGTCGCGGCGAGCGCCTCGCGGGCGAGCTCGAACCACGTGCACGAGCCGCCGCCGGCGGTGTGGAAGAGGCCCGTCGCCTCACGCTCGGCGAGCGTGATCAGCGCCGGCGCGAGGTGGCCGGCCCACGTCGGGCAGCCGGTCTGGTCGTCGACCACCCGGAGCGTCTCGCGCTCGGCGCCGAGCGCCAGCATCGTGTCGACGAAGTTCTTCCCGTGCAGGCCGAAGAGCCAGGCCGTACGCGCGATGACGTGGTCCGGGTTCGCCGCGGCGACCGCGTGCTCGCCGGCGAGCTTCGTGCGCCCGTAGGCCGAGCGCGGGCCGGTCGGGCTCGACTCGACGTAGGGCTCGCTCGCGTCGCCGGGGAAGACGTAGTCGGTCGAGACGTGCACGACGCGCACGCCCGCGGCGGCGGTCGCGGCCGCGAGCACGCCCGGAGCCGTCCCGTTCACGTGCAGCGCCTGCGCCTCGTGCTCCTCGGCGCCGTCCACGTCGGTCCAGCCGGCGCAGTTGACGACGACGTCCGGATCGAGATCGGCGAGCGCCTCGTCGAGCGCGGCGCGATCGGAGATGTCGAGCGTGTCGAGGTCACGCGCCTCGGTGTCGTGCCCGGCGTCCCGGGAGGCCGCGACGACCTCGCGCCCGAGCATGCCGTAGGCACCGGTGACGAGCACGCGCATCAGGCGATCCCGATCTCCGAGCGGTCCCCGACGAGGAACCGGTAGGCCCGCGGCTGGCCGAGCGAGCGGCCGATCCGCACCTCGCGGCCGAGCAGCGAGGACTCCATCCGGGCGTCGAGGTCGCGGACCGAGCTCTTCTCGAGCAGGATCGCGTGCTCGACCTCGGCGCGCTCGACGACGCAGTCCGGGCCGATCGCCGAGTAGGGGCCGATGTACGCGTCGGTGATCCGCGCGCCGGCGCCGATGATCGCCGGGCCGCGCACCGTCGCGCGCTCCAGCACCGCGCCCGCCTCGACGACGACGCGGCCGTCGACCGTCGCGTCGATCAGCTCGCCGTCCACGCGGCGCTCGATCGTGTCGAGCACGAGCCGGTTGGCCTCGAGCATGTCCTCGAGCCGGCCGGTGTCCTTCCACCAGCCCTGCACGACGTGCGGCTCGACCCGGCGGCCCTGGTCGACGAGCCACTGGATCGCGTCGGTGATCTCCAGCTCGCCGCGGGCCGAGGGCTCGATCGCGCGGGCCGCGTCGTGGATCTGCGCGGTGAACATGTAGACCCCGACGAGCGCGAGGTCGGTCTTCGGCTCGGGCGGCTTCTCCTGCAGGCGCACGACGCGCCCGTCCTCGAGCTCGGCGACGCCGTAGTGCTCGGGGTCGGGCACCGGCGTGAGCAGGATCAGCGCGTCCGGCTCGCCGGCCCGGAACGCCTCGACGAGATCGGCGATCCCGCCCTGGAGCAGGTTGTCGCCGAGGTACATGACGAACGGGTCGGTGCCCAGGAACGGCTCGGCGGTGAGCACGGCGTGCGCCAGCCCGGCCGGCTCGTCCTGGACGATGTAGGTGATCCGCACGCCGAACTGCGAGCCGTCGCCGGCGGCCTCGCGGATCTCCTCGCCGGTCTCCGGCGCGATGATGATCCCGATCTCCTCGATCCCCGCGCGGGCCATCGCCTCGATGCCGTAGAACAGCACCGGGCGGTTGGCGACCGGCACGAGCTGCTTGGCGCTCGTGAAGGTGATCGGGCGCAGGCGCGTGCCCTTGCCGCCGGAGAGGATCAGGCCCTTGAGGCGGTCCATTGCGCCTCAGGCTAGTGCGCCCGCGGCGCCCGCGGCGCTCAGCCCGTGATCGTGAACGAGGCGCGCCGCGGCGCCGAGCGGTTGCCCGACGGGTCCGTGGCGATCACCTCGAGCCGGTACGGCCCGGGCTTCAGCTTGAAGGTGCCCATCCGGCCGCTGAAGCGCAGGACGACGGCTCCGGGCTTCAGCGCGGCGCGGTCGAACCCCGGCTGGATCGGCAGCGCGAGCTTGCAGCGCCGCTTGCCCGGCGTGCGCTTGAGCTGCCTGGCCGTGGCCTTCTCGCAGCCGAGCTTCGTGCGCCGGCCGGTGACGATCCGGTCGATCTCGTAGTTCAGGGTCGAGCGCTCGGTGACGCCGACGGTGATCGTCGTGCCGACCGGCACGCGGCGCGGCTTGCGCTTGCGGGTGGCGGCGCTGAGCGCCGTGGGCTCGGCACCGGCGCGGAAGCGCTGGTTGCTCAGCCGCACGACGCCGAGGGTCGGCGCGGTGGTGTCCGCCGGCGGGCCGGAGACCACGGCGGGCGGCAGCGGGTTCTTCGGCGGCAGCGGGATCAGGTACTCGAAGGCGCCGAGATCGACGCCCGGGCCGTCCTTGCGCGGTGAGCCGACGAGGTCGACCGGGGCGCTGAGCGGGTCCTCGACGCCGACGTCGCGCAGCGGCGAGCCGGCCTGGAGGCGGTAGTCGCCGGCGGCCGCGTCGACGAACAGCGGGTCGGCGGTGGTGTTCCCGCTGCCGGCGGTGATGCCGGTGCCGTCGCTCGAGACGTAGGCGCTGTGGTCGACGCCGATCTCCCCGGGGTCGCAGCCGGCGCAGGCCGGGTCCGTCGTCGCCACGTCGGCCTGGCCGCCGCGGGCGATGCTGTTGCGCAGGACCAGCGTGGGCGCGGCCTTCGTGGCCGGGGCGAACGCGCGGACGCCCGCGGCCTGGGCGCCGCCGGCGATCGCCGTGACGTTGACCGCCGTGACGGCGGCCGCGTCTGCGGCCACCTCGAGGCCGGCCCCGTCGGAGGCGGTGCCGACGAGCAGGCTGTTGGCGACCGTCGCGGGCGCGCCGGCCGGGCCGGCGATCTCCGCGCCGGTGGCGCCGCGGGCGATGACGCGCCGGACGGTCACGGTGGCGCTCGGGCTCACGAGCGCGGTCGCGTCGGCGGCCAGGACGCTGTCCTGGATCACGGCCCCCGTCGCCTGGACGGCCAGGGCGTTCCCCGGGCCCTCGCCGGGCTCGCCGCTGTTGCGCACGTCGAGGCCGCTGACGCTCGCGTCCACGGCCGTCGGGGAGAGCCGGAGCAGCGGGCCCTGGACCGCGCCGGTGACCACCGGCTTCGGGCTCACCGCCGGGTCGAGCGAGCGCAGGGCGATCGAGGTGTTGATCGTGACCGCACCGGTCACGACGTCGCCCTTCGCGCCGTCGACGAACACCGTGTCGCCGTTCGTGGCGAGCCCGACGGCCTTGCCGAGCGAGCAGGCGCCGGCGAGCGTCAGGCAGTCCTCGGCCGGCGTCCCCGTCCCACTGACGTAGAGGCTCTTCGCCGGCGCGGCGGCCGGCGCGGCCAGCATCAGCGCGGCGACGACGGCGGCGATCCGTGCACGCGGCATGGGCGCACGATACCGGCGCCGCGCCACCCGGGGCGCCGGTTTCCGGAGCACGCGGCTCAGTACGTCCCGCCGAGCTTGCGGTGGTCCCAGCTCGTCCGCCGCCGCTCGGTGAACTGGAGCGCGACGCGCTTCTCGGCCTGCGCGCGCACCATCGCGACGACCTCGTCGGCCAGGTCCCCGTCGAGCCCGGGCGTGTACTTCCCGAACACGTCCAGGCCGACGCCGAGCACGTCGTCGGTGTCGCGGTGCAGCACGACCTCGGTCTCGAGCATCACGCCGCGCAGCTCCTGGTACTCCTCGCCCTCCTCGATCTGGAGCGTCGCGCGCGGGTCGCGTTCGAGGTTGCGGACCTTCTGGGACTTGGCGAACGTCCACGCCCACAGCTCGGTCGCGCCGTCCGGGCCGCTGGGGCGCAGGACGTACCAGAGCGGCATCAGGTGCGGCCAGCCGTCCTTGCCGTTGGTGGCGCAGACGACCGTGCGGCCCTGCGCGAGGAAGGCCTCGAACTCCTCCGGGGTGAACTTGATCAGGTCCCGCTTGGACGCCATGACGGCGAACCCTACGCGCGTGCCGCGGTCCGCAGGCGCCGCACGGCGCCGAGCACGGCCTCGCGCGCCGCGCGGGGCTCGAGGACGGCGGCGTCGCCGGCCTCCTTGAGCACCTCGCGCACGAGCCAGTCGGTGCCGGCGAAGCTCAGCTCGACGACGATCGAGCCGTCCTCCAGCTCGGCGGCGACCGTGCGCTCCTCGCGCGCCCAGCGGGCACGCTCGGGCGAGATCCAGACGCGGGCGACCTGCGAGGCGGCGACCTCGCCGGTGCGCGGCCAGCCCTCGACGTCGGCGGCGGGGTCCACCTCCGGCCGGCGCGTGAAGCCCTTGCGCTGGACGGCGGCGTGGCGGATGCGGTCGAGCCGGAAGTGGCGCACGTCGTTGCGGCCCGGGTCGAATGAGGCCACGTACCAACCCTCGCGCCCGTTCACGAGCGCGTACGGCTCGACGATGCGCTCGGAGAACTCGTCCTCGTTGGCCTTGTAGTAGTCCAGCGCGAGCAGCTTGCGGCCCTGGATCGCCTTCGAGACCACGCGCGCGACGTTCGAGTCGTCGGCGCCGGCGTCGGCCACCTGCAGGCCCTGCTCGAGCGGGTCGGCGCCGAGC
>JALOLQ010000098.1 GCA_025455895.1 Solirubrobacteraceae bacterium | reverse complement strand
TTGCCGTTGCTGACGCCGGCGAGCGCGGTCACCGCCGCCTCGAGACGGTGGTACTCGTCGACGAGCGGCTTCAGCTCCTGCAGCCGCATCTCCATCTCGCGGCGCTTTTCATCAACGAAGTCGGTCATGGTGGGCAGGTCCTTCCTGGCGGGAATCGGGGCGATCCCGATGGACCGCGCAACCACCATACACAAACCAATATCTTCACCTGCTGGTTAACGGTGAAGAACTGCGACGGTGGGACGCGTTTCGGCGTTTCCTGTCAGTTCTCGCAGAGCGCCTTGAGGCGTTCGAGCGAGGCGCGCGCCTCGGTCTCGGGGATGTCCCCGGCCACTGCGCGCTGGGCGACCTGACCGAGCGCGCCGAACGGCGTGCGGAACGCGTTGCGGTAGGAGAACCGGGTCCCGCCCGCGTGCTCGTCGAGGCGGTACTCGGTCTCCGCGCGCGAGCCGAGCGGTCCGCGCCCGGCCCAGCTCGCCACGTGGGGTTCCTCGCAGCGCTCGAGGCGCCACTTCACCGTGAACGGCGCTCCGCGCAGGCTCAGCGTCTGCGTCATCGCATAGCCCTCGCGGGCCGGCCCGCCGTCGTGATCGCCGAGGCTGCGATGGATCGTCACCCAGTCCGCGAGGCGCTCGGGGTCGAGGGCGACCGCCCAGACCGCCTCCGGCGGCGCGGCGATGTCGATGCTCACGCGGACCTCGCCCATGCCGGCCGACGCTAGCGCGCCGCGAGCTCCTCGGCCCGCTCCCACTCGCCGAGTGCATGCTCGACGGCGGCGTCGAACGAGTGCAGCCGCACGCCGAAGAGCTCCCGGGCGCGGTCGTCGCGCGGGAGCAGATCGCTTCCCAGGCCCTCCATCAGCGGTGCGATGAGCTCCACCTGCTCGCCGGCGATCGCCGCCGCCACGACGCTCGCCACCGGGGTGAGCGTGAACGGCAGGTCGATCCGCGGGCGCCCGAGCAGGAGCGCGTCCCGGATGCGCTCGATCATCGCCCCGTAGGTGAGGACGTCGGGTCCCGCGATGTCGAGCGACAGCGGCCCGTCGACGGCGGCCGAGTCGCCCGCGCGCACGAGGTGCGCGATCACGTCGCGCCCGTCGATCGGCCGCGTGCGATGCCCACGCCAGGCCGGCAGCGGCAGGACCGGCGTGCGCTCGACGAGACGCACGAGGAAGCGGAACGAGCGCGAGGCCGCGCTGATGACGATCGAGGCGCGCAGGGCGACCGCCTCGGGCGCCGCGTCCAGCAGCGCGTCCTCCACCGCCAGGCGGCTGCGCAGGTGCTCGGACGGCGGGCGGTCGCGGGGCACCGGGCCGCCGAGGTAGACCACGCGCCGCACCCCGGCGCGCCGGCACGCCCCGGCGAACCGCTCGGCCGCCCGCAGCTCGCGCTCGGCGAACGGCCCGGCGTCCGGGCCGGCGGGCTCCATCGAATGGATCAGGTAGTAGGCGACGTCGATGCCGTCGAGCGCGGCGTCGAGGCCCGCTCCCGTCACGGCGTCGCCGCGGACGATCTCGCGCACGCCGCCGCATGTCACCCGGGCCGGGTCCCGCGCGTAGGCGCGCACGTCGTGGCCCTCCCGGTCCAGCGCGGGGGCGAGGGCGCCGCCGATGGCGCCGCTGGCTCCGGTGACGAGGGTCCGCATCGCCCCCAGGCTACGAATCGGCGGACGTTGCGGGATCTTCGCGGCGGAGGGTGGAGGAATCGTCACATCCGCCGCCGATAGGAGGCGTAGAAGCGAAAACCCCGGCGTTTGCGACAACCCCCGGCGCCCCCGCCGGGGAAAAACCTGCGCGGTGCGGGATGCGGCATTGCACGCCCGCTCGCGCCTGTGCTTCTCTGCCCGCGGCACATCGGCAGGGGAACCACGGGGAGGCGCAGGGGCGGCATGGCGAAGGGACGGAGCACGACGGCGAAGGTGTCCTGCGAGGACTGCTTCTTCCACCGGAACATGCTGTGCGCGCTGAACGTCGACGAGGCGTGCGCGACGTTCCGGCCCGACCATCCCGAGGGCCTGCGCCCTCCGCGGCAGATGCGCTTCGTCTTCCGGCAGGAGCGCCGCACGCGCGCCGCCTGGGCGTTCCCGTCGGCGGCCGAGCAGGCCGCGCTGCACCGGGCCTGACGCCCCGCGCTCACGGGGGGACGGTCGCGGCGGCCTCGCGGCGCTCGGCGTGGCGGGCCATCCACTCGGCGCCCGGTGTGTCGGTGAGGCCGTGCACGATGATCGACGTCACGACGCACAGCGCCGCGAGGTTCGTGATCTCCTCGGCCCCCGGGATCCCCTGGCCGAGCAGGAACAGCGAGTAGGTCATCGTCGCCACGCCCTTGGGCCCGAACCAGGCCATGAACGCCTTCTCCTGCCAGTCGAGCGGGGTGCGCGTCCCCACCAGCGACACCCAGATCGCCACGGGGCGGGCGAGCAGCAGCGTCACGAGCATCACGGCGACGGCGGCCCAGCCGTCCTGGAAGAGCCCCTCGAGCGTCAGGATCGAGCCGAACACGACGAACACCCCGAGCTTGACGATCTCGACGATCTCGCTGGCGCCCTGCTCGACGTAGCGCCGCACGTCGGGCCGGCGGATCCCGAGCACGATCGCGCAGACGTAGACCGCGATGAACGGGTTGCCGTGCTCCCAGTAGGCGAGCAGCCCGTACGTGAGCACCGCGACCCCGATCGCGTAGAGGACCTTCTGGTGCTCGGGGATCGTCTCCTCGTACGGGCCGGGCCGGGGCAGCAGCCACGCGGCGGCGACCCCGAGCGCGATCCCGGCGGCGAACCCGATCGTCAGGTCCTCGAGGATGAAGCGCCACCACACGAAGTCGTTCTGGCCGACGGCGAGCGCGGCGCTGAAGGCCAGCACGGGCGGGAGCGCGAGCCCGTCGTTGAGGCCCGACTCGAGATTCAGCGAGTGGCGGATGAGGCGCGGGACGCGCGGGTTGGTGACGACGCTCGAGGAGAGCACGGGGTCGGTGGGCGAGAGCAGCGAGCCGAGCAGCAGCGCCTCGAGCCATCCGAGCCCGACGATCCAGTGCCCCGCCGCGGCGATGACCAGCGCGGTGATCGGCATCGCCAGCACGAGCTTGCGCAGCGGCAGCCGCCACTCGCGCTGGAGCATCTCGCCCTCGACCTCGAGGCCGTCGCGGAAGAGGATCACGACGAGCGCGAGGACGGCGAGGTCCTCGACGAAGCCGTCCTCGGCGGAGAAGTCGAGCACGCCCAGGCCGCCCTGCCCGAGCAGGAAGCCGGCCAGCACGTAGAGCGCGGTGAGCGACAGGAAGCTGCGCCGGGTCAGCCCGGAGACGAGCGCGCCCGCGATCAGCAGGGCGCCGAAGGCGATCATCGCGATGCGGAACTCCTCCACCCGGGTAGAGTCCCACGTCGTTTCACGGAAGGGTCACCGGTTCGTGCGGATCACAGTTCTCGGAAAGTCGCCGGCGTGGCAGGACGCCGCCGGCGCCTGCAGCGGCTATCTCGTCGAGCACGAGGGGTTCTCGCTGCTCGTCGACTGCGGCAACGGCGTGTTCGCGAAGCTCCGCGAGCACGTGGACTACGTCGACGTGGACGCGATCGTCGTCAGCCACATGCACGCCGATCACTGCCTGGACCTGATCCCGTACGCGTACGCGCTGACCTACGCGCCGCGCCAGCAGCCGGTCCCGGTCGGCGGCTACCCGGGCACCGACGACCCGGCGCGCCCGGGCCTGCACCTGCCGCCGGACGGCACCGCGGTGATGCGCGCGCTCGGCTCGCTCTGGGGCTCGGAGGGTCTCGTGGAGGGGGCGTTCACGGCGGGTGAGTACGACCCGGCGGCCACGCTCGAGGCCGGTCCGCTGCGCCTGCGCTTCGGGCTCGTCCCGCACTACGTCCCGACGTGGGCGATCGAGGTGACGCCGGCGGCGGGCGGGCCGCGGTTCGTGTTCGGCGCGGACTGCTCACCCAACGACGCGCTCGTGGACTTCGCGCGCGACGCGGACCTGCTGATGATCGAGGCGACGCTGCCGCGCCCGGAGCGCGGCGGGGTGCGCGGGCACCTGACGGCCACCGAGGCCGGCGAGCACGCCCGGCAGGCCGCGGCGCGGCGCGCGGTCCTCACCCATCTCTCGGACGAGATCAGCCACGACGAGGCGCGCGAGGACGGCAGCGAGGCGTTCGGCGCGCCGGTGGACGTGGCGGCCGAGGGCGCCGTCTACGAACTCTGAGCGGCCCCGTGCCACGGGCCTCGGTCTGCGGGTAGACTCGCGCGACGCAGCCACCATCGAGGGAGACGATCCGAATGGCAGTTCCGACGGCGGACCAGGCCGCCCATACGGTCCAGGAGCTCCTGGCCAACCCGTACGTCCAGCGGGCCACGCACGATCCCGCGGTGCGCGACAACGCGCGCGTCGCCTACACCGCCGCCCGTCAGGCGATCGAGCGTGCGAAGGGGTCCGACAACGTCCTCAACGCGATCTTCGACGACGAGAAGCTCCAGGCCGAGCTGCGCACCGTCGGTCAGAGCGTCGCCAACGCGCGTCGCGGCCTGATCGAGCCGCCGCGCAAGAAGAAGCGCCGCTGGGGCCGCCTGATCCTGCTCGCCGGCGTCGGCGCCGTGCTGGCGATCGCCCTCAGCGAGGGGCTGCGCAACAAGGTCCTCGACCTGCTGTTCGGTGCCGAGGAGGAGTTCGACTACGTCTCGACGACCGCGCCGCCGGCGCCCGCCGAGCCGGTCGCCGCACCGACCTCCAACGGCGCGTCCGCCGAGGCCGCGGCGCCCGCCGCCGAGGCCGAGGCCGAGGAGGCCGACGAGGCGGACGAGGCGGAGACGAAGGACGCCTGAGGCTCCGGCCTGAGCGACGACCTGCCGAGGGCGCCCACCGGGCGCCCTCGCTCGTTCGGCGGTCGCTCTACGCCGCCGTGAGCTTCGGGCTCGTCCAGGGCGTCGCCAGCCGGCCGGCGAGCAGCGCGGGGAGCTCATCGATCGCCACACGCTCCTGATCGAGCGAGTCGCGGTCGCGCACGGTGACGGTGCGGTCGGCGAGCGACTCGTGGTCGATCGTCACGCACCACGGCGTGCCGATCTCGTCCTGGCGGCGGTAGCGCTTGCCGATCGAGCCGCCCTCGTCGTACTCGGCCTGCATGACGCCGCGCAGCGCGTCGAACACCTCGCGCGCCAGCTCGGGCTGGCCGTCCTTGCGCACGAGCGGGAGCACCGCCGCCTTCACCGGGGCCAGGCGCGGGTGGAGCTTCAGCACCGTGCGCTGCTCGCCGGCGACCTCCTCCTCGTCGTAGGCGTCGACGAGGAACGCGAGCGTCGCACGGTCGGCGCCGGCGGCCGGCTCGATGACGTGCGGCACGTAGCGCTCACCGCTGCCCTGGTCGAAGTACTCGAGCTTCTCGCCGCTGAACTCGGCGTGCTGGTTGAGGTCGAAGTTCCCGCGGTTGGCGATCCCCTCGAGCTCGGACCAGCCGATCGGGAAGCGGTATTCGACGTCGCTCGTGCCGGACGAGTAGTGCGAGAGCTCGTCGGCCTCGTGGGGGCGGATCTGGAGGTGGTCGGGCCGGATGCCGAGCTCCACGTACCAGCGCTCGCGCTCGGTGATCCAGTAGCGGTACCACTGCTCGGCCTCGGCCGGCGGGACGAAGAACTCCATCTCCATCTGCTCGAACTCGCGCGTGCGGAAGACGAAGTTCCCCGGCGTGATCTCGTTGCGGAACGACTTGCCGACCTGCGCGATGCCGAACGGCGGCTTCTTGCGCGCGAACTGGAGCACGTTCTTGAAGTTGATGAAGATGCCCTGCGCCGTCTCCGGGCGCAGGTAGGCGATCGAGCCCGAGTCCTTCACCGGGCCGACCGTCGTCTCGAACATGAGGTTGAACTCGCGCGCCTCGGTGAGGTCGCAGTCGGGCCCCTCGCCCGGCGCCTTCGAGGGCTTCTGCGGGCACTGCAGCTCGGCGACGTGGTCGGCGCGGAAGCGCCCCTTGCAGACGCGGCAGTCGACCATCGGGTCGCTGAACCCGCCGACGTGGCCGCTGGCCTCCCAGACGCGCGGGTGCTGGAGGATCGCCGAGTCGAGCGCCACGATGTCGTCGCGGCTGAGCATCGCCTGCCACCACGCGTTCTTGACGTTCGTCTTCAGGAGCACCCCGTAGTGCCCGTAGTCGTAGGTCGAGCCGAGCCCGCCGTAGATCTCCGACGAGGGGAAGATGAAGCCGCGCCGCTTGCAGAGCGCGACGATCTTGTCCATGGTGACGGCGTCCTCGGGCATGG
>JALOLQ010000390.1 GCA_025455895.1 Solirubrobacteraceae bacterium | reverse complement strand
ACCGACTCGATGAACACCGGCAGCGCGATCGCCACGCGCACGACGTGGCCGAGCGGCACCTCGGGCGTCTGCTCGGTGCCGAAGTACTCGACCTGGCCGAGGTCCATGTTGTAGACGATGCTCTCGAACGGGATCGGCGTCTCGCCCACGGGCAGCCCCGCCAGGCGCTCGTCGAACAGCCGCTCGATCGCCTCGCCCTTGGCCAGCCCGGTGAATCCGCGCAGCGCCGAGAGCGCGAAGCGCGGGAGGTTGAGCCACTGCACGTCGAGGTAGTCCTCCGGACTCCAGGCCAGCGAGAACTCCGCCTGCTCCTGGGCGCTGAGGCCGGCCGCCCACATCGAGCCCCAGATCGCCCCGCCCGAGCAGCCGGTGATGAGCTCCGGCCGCAGGCCCGCCTCCTCGAAGGCGCGCGCGACGCCGACGAGCGCGACCGCCGCGCCCCCGCCGCCGGAGGCCACGACGCCGATCCGCCGGCCCTCGAGCCCGGTCGCCGGCCGGGGCGTGAAGGGCGGGAAGATCTCGCTCGCGTCGGCCGGCGCCGCCCGGTCCACGACCGGGAGCGGCAGCAGCGCGCGGCGCGCGCGGCGCAGGAACGCGAGGTCCGCGGTCGCGGTGCTCACGTCGAGCAGGTCGGTCGCGCGGGCGAAGCCGCGCTTGACGGCGTAGAGGTCGAGGCGTTCGTCGAGCGGGGAGGGCATGCCCGGAACGCTATGGGGCGCCGCCGGGGCGCGGCATCCGGGGCCTCTACGGGCGCGCGGGCGTCAGCCGGAAGAGCTTGATCACGCGGCCGGTCGCGGCCGTGCGGGCGCGGTAGTCGGCGTATCCGGGGTAGACGCGGTCGGCCAGGCCCCAGATCCGCTCGCGCTCGGCCTCGTCCTCGATCACCGCCGCGTGGAACGGCTGCTCGCCGAGCACGCAGTCCGGGTGGGCGCGCAGGTTGTGCGCCCAGGCCGGGTCCTTCTCGCGCCCGAAGCTCGAGCCGACGAGGATCACCTCGTCGCCGTCGTGGAAGTAGAGCACCGGGCAGGCCCGCGGCTGCCCGGACTTCGCGCCGGTCGTCTCGAGCAGCGCACTCGGGAGCATCAGGCCCATCCCGAAGCGCCCGTTCGTGCGCCGCAGCAGCCAGGGGTCGACGCGCGCGGCGATGTTGATCGCCGTCCAGCGGCCCGGCGGCGTGCGCAGGAAGCCGACGTAGCCGCGCCGCAGCGGGCCGTGGGTGGCGAGCGGGTCGACGTGGGCGAGCGTCATGGTGGGCGCACGCTACTGCGGCGCGACGGCCGCGGCCAGCACCTCGGCGGCCTCGGCGCAGGCGGCGGCGTTCACGTCCAGATGCGTCACCGCGCGCACCGTCCGCGGGCCGAACGCGAGCACGAGCACGTCGTGCTCGCCCGCGCGGCGCACGACCTCGGCGGCATCCGGCCCGCCGGCGGGGAGGTGGAAGACGACGATGTTCGTCTCCAGGCGCGCGAGATCGATCGCCACGCGGCCGCTCGCGCCGAGGCGCTCACCGATCAGCCGGGCGTTCGCGTGGTCCTCGGCGAGGCGCGCGACGTGGTGCTCGAGCGCGTGCAGGCCGGCCGCGGCGAGGATCCCGGACTGGCGCATCGCGCCGCCCAGGCGCCGGCGCTCGCGCACGAGCGCGGTGACGTCGTCGCGGCGCCCGGCGAGCACGGAGCCCGCCGGCCCGCCGAGGCCCTTGGAGAGCGCGATCGTCACGAGGTCGAACGGGGAGAGCGCGATCGTCACGAGGTCGAACGGCGCGGCGAGCGCGGCCGGGTCCTCGCCGCGCGCCACGGCGGCGTTGAGCAGGCGCGCGCCGTCGAGGTACGAGGCGAGATCGTGCGTACGCGCGGTCTCTCCGACCGCCTCGAGCGACGCCCGCTCCCAGACGATCCCGCCCGCGCGGTTGTGGGTGTCCTCGACCTCGACGAGCGTCGTCGGCGGGAAGATCAGGTGCCCGCGCGGCTTGATCGCGGCCACGAGCTCCTCGGCGGTGAACGTCCCGTCGGTGCCGACCTCGCGGAACTGGACGCCCGCGTTCGCGGCGCCGGCGCCGATCTCGTGCCAGACGGCGTGCGTCTCGCGCCCGACGACGACCTCGTCGCCGGGCCGCGTGAAGCGCAGCAGCGCGAGCTGGTTGGCCATGTGGCCGGTGGGCACGAACAGGCCCGCCTCCTTGCCGAGCAGCGCGGCGACGCGCTCCTGGAGCAGGTTCACGCTCGGGTCCTCGCCGAACTGGTCGTCGCCCACGGGCGCGGCGGCGATCGCCTCGCGCATCGCCGCGGTGGGCCGGGTGACGGTGTCCGAGCGCAGGTCGATCGCCATGGGAGGGCAACCTACGCCACCATGGGAGCGTCACGAATCCGCCGCCGAGCCCTCTCAGGAGCCATGAACCCCCATCGCCCCGCCCTCGCCCTCGTCGTCCTCGCCGTCGCCGCGCTGCCCGCTGCCGCGTCCGCCAAGGGCGGGGATGACCGCGACGTGCGCGTCGCCGGCTCGTGCTCGAAGGCCTCGAGCGCGAAGCTCAAGCTCAGCCCGGAGAACGGGCGCATCGAGGTCGAGTTCGAGGTCGACCAGAACCGCAGCGGCGTGC
>JALOLQ010000097.1 GCA_025455895.1 Solirubrobacteraceae bacterium | reverse complement strand
CGACTTCACCGGAAGCGCACCGAGGCGCCGGCTCAGGCGACCCGCACCAACTCGTAGCTCGCCGCCGCGGCCTCGAGCTCGTCGAGCCCGAACCCGTCCACCGGCCCGAGCGCGCCGACCCCCCGGAGCCCGCCGGCGGCGGCCGTCTCGGCGCCCCAGGCGAGGAACGCGGCGGTGAGGTCGTAGCCGTTGGGGCCCTCGAGGCGCACCGTGCACAGCTCGCGTCCGGCCGCGTCGCACGCGCGGGCGAGGATCACCGAGCGCGTCCCCGAGCGCGCCTCGGCGTCCGGGCCGCCGGTCGAGCCGCTGACGAAGCGGCCGGCGAGCGCGGCGATGCCGGCGCGTACGCCGGGCACCTTCGTGACGATCTCGGTGCCCAGCGAGAACGCCTGGAGCGGCCGGGACGCCGGCCCGAACCAGCCCAGGTAGGTGTCCACGTCCCAGAGCTGCGCCTCGAGCCGCGGCAGCGCGAACTGCTCGCTCGAGCCGATCGAGATCCCCGGTCCCGTGCGCCCGTCGCCGAGATCGAACGAGCGCACGCGCCTGCCGCCGCGCTCGGTCACGATCCGGCCGTCGCGGAAGGTGTAGGTCGGCTCGATCAGCGCGCCCGCCGCGCTCGCCCGCGTGCCGCCGCTCATCCCGTTCGCCGACGCCACGCCGGACATGAAGTACCCCAGCTCCACGCGCCGCGCCTCGCCCCCGGCCTCGCGCAGCGCGAGCGCACCCGCGAGGTTCCCGGGAACCCAGTCGTAGCCCATCGCCGTCAGCAGCGCGCAGCCCGCGGCCTCCGCGCGCGGGCCGAACTCCTCGAAGACGCGCCGGATGAACGGGCCCTCGCCGGTCGAGTCGAGGTAGTGGGCGCCCGCGGCGATCGCGGCCTCCACCGCCGGATCGCCCCAGCGCAGGAACGGCCCGACGGTCGAGACGAGCACGTCGCCGCGCGCCACGAGCGCCGCCACGCTCGCCGGGTCTCCGACGTCGGCGACGGCGTGCTCGAGCCCGCCGAGCTCGTCGGCGAGCGCCGCGACGCGCTCGGCGCTGCGCGCGGCGAGCAGCGGGCGCAGGCCGCGGCGCACCAGCTCGCGCGCGGTGAGATCGCCGGTGTACCCGGTCGCGCCGAAGAGGACGATGCGGGGGGAGGCCATCGCCGCACCCTATCCTTCCGGTGTGGACGAGCAGACCCTCGCCGAGCGCCTGATCGCGTACGACACCTCGCGGCCCGAGGGCCTCGTGTCCGCCGCCGAGTTCGTGAAGGGCTGGCTCGAGGCGCGCGACGTGCGCGTCGAGCACCGCGACCACCTCGGCCTCCCCGTGATCCTCGCCGAGACCGGGCCGGCGGACGGCCCGGTCGTCGTCTTCCACGGGCACCTCGACGTCGTGCCGGCGTTCGCCGAGCAGTTCTCCCCGCGGATCGAGGGCGACCGCCTGATCGGGCGCGGCGCCTACGACATGAAGGGCGGTCTGGCGGCGATGATGTGCGCGCTGCACGACGCCGCCGGCCAGGACGCGATCCGCGTGCGCTTCGTCTGCGTCCCCGACGAGGAGAGCGAGGACGTCTCGGAGCGCTCGACCGACGCGCTCGTCGCGGAGGGCCTCGGCGCGGACTTCGCGATCACCGGCGAGCCGACCGACCTGCACATCGGGATCCAGGCCAAGGGCGTCCTGGCGATGCGGGTCGAGGTCCGGGGCACGGCCGCGCACGGCTCCACGCCGTGGCTCGGCGACAACGCGATCCTCAAGGCGCACGACGTCTTCCGGCGGATCGAGACGCTGCCCTTCAGCCGCGAGTCCTCGGACCTCTTCGACCGCCCCTCGATCAACCTCGCGCGGATCATGGGCGGCGACGCGTTCAACAAGGTGCCCGACCGCTGCGGCATGGACGTCGACATCCGCTACCTGCCCGGCCAGGACCCCGAGGAGATCCTCGCGCAGGTGGCCGCGATCGGCGACGTCGAGATCCTGCGCTCGTTCCAGCGGCCGCCGGCGATCGTCTCGCGCCGCAACCCGTTCGTGCTCGCGCTGCGCGACGCGGCGGGTCGCAGCACCGACGACGAGGCGCTCTCGATCGGCCGCGACGGCGCCTCGGACGCGATCTCGTTCCTCGAGGCGGGCGTCCCGGCGGTCGAGTTCGGGCCGGTCGGCGGCGGCCACCATGGGCCCGAGGAGTGGGTCTCGATCTCCTCGCTGGCGCGCTATCGCCAGGCGCTGGGGGACTTCATCCGCCTGCTGCCGCGGCATCTGGGCGCCGACGAGCGCCCCCCGCTGCGCGCCGTCGACGGCAGCTCCTGACCCCGCGAACCGGGGTCTTCCGGCGGGCCGGGACGCTACCCTCGGAGCTCCGGGATCCCCCTGCGCCGACGATGGCGCAACCCGCGCCGCCCCGGCGCGTTCTCGCCTCGTGAGCGCCGACCCCGACAAGCCGCCGCGCCCAGGTCTGGGCATCTTCAAGAAGGCCGCCCTCGCCGGGCTGCTCATCACGCTGATGACCGCCGGCACGGTGGCCTCCGCCGCGCTGCTCGAGGTCGACGAGCTCGTCGACATCGTGCGCAACGAGGGCCAGGCGATCCCCGGCGTCAAGAACGTGCTCGACGACGTCGACGGGGGCGGGCCCCAGACGATCCTCGTGATCGGCTCGGACCGTCGCTATGCGGACCGCGACGTCAAGGGCGCCGCGCGCTCGGACACGCTGATCCTCGTGCGGCTCGATCCGGACAAGGCCGCGACCGCGGTCATGTCGATCCCGCGTGACCTCAAGGTCCAGATCCCGCTCGACAACGGCGGGTTCGCCACCGACAAGATCAACGCCGCCTACTCGCTCGGCGGGCCGAAGCTCACGCTCAAGACGGTCAAGGAGCTGCTCGGGATCCCGATCACGCACATCGTCGAGGTGAACTTCAACGGCTTCCAGCGGGCGGTGAACCGCCTGAAGTGCGTGTACGTCGACGTCGACCGGCGCTACTACCACTCGAACGTCGGCCTGCCCCCGGCGGCCCAGTACGCCGAGATCGACATCAAGCCGGGCTACCAGAAGCTCTGCGGCTCGAAGTCGCTCGACTACGTGCGCTACCGGCACACCGACTCGGACTTCGTGCGCGCCGCGCGCCAGCAGGACTTCCTGCGCCAGGCCAAGGGCCAGTTCTCGCTGTCCTCGCTGCTCGGCGACCGCAAGGAGCTCGTGAAGATCTTCGCGCGCTACACGCGCACCGACGTGCGCTCCAACGACGCGATCCTGCGGCTCCTGAAGCTCGCCTTCCTGTCCTCGAAGAACCCGATCCGCGAGGTGAAGTTCCCCGCCACCGACGCGGCGAACAACTACCTCGAGATCAGCCCGCAGAACCTCGAGCAGGTCGTCGAGGAGTTCCAGAACGCCGAGGAGTCCGGCGGGGCGCGGCAGACCGGTGACACGAGCCGCAAGGCCAAGCGCGCGCGCAAGAAGCAGCGCAGCCGCCAGGCCCAGGGCCTGCCCGCCGGGATCGTGCCCGACAAGGCGCAGGCCGAGCAGCAGGCGATCCCGGCCGCGGCGAAGCTCGAGCTGCCGGTGTACTTCCCGGCCGTGCGCCTGGCCAGCAGCACGTACTCGTCCGGGGAGGCGGGCTACCCGTCGACGCGCGCCTACACGCTGCGCGACCGGGCGAAGAACCGCTACGACGCCTACCGGATGGTGCTCTTCACCGGCGTGGCGGGCCAGTACTACGGGGTGCAGGGCACGAGCTGGAAGGCCCCGCCGATCCTCGACAGCCCGACCGAGACGATGCGGATGCGCGGGCGCAGCTACGAGCTCTTCTACGACGGCACGCGCCTGCGGCTCGTCGCCTGGCGCACGCCGAACGGCGTCTACTGGGTGTCCAACACGCTCTCGAAGACGCTGACCAACCGGCAGATGCTGGCCATCGCGCGCTCGCTGACGCGCGTGGGAACCTGACGGTCCCGCCGGGCGCCCCGCCGCTACCCTTCGCCGCCTTGTGAGCACTCCTGCGCGTGAACCCATCGGCGTCATCGGCACCGGCTACGTCGGCCTCGTCACGGCGGCCGGCTTCGCCGACCTCGGCAGCGAGGTCTGGTGCATCGACATCGACGAGACCAAGATCGAGCGGCTGAAGCGCGGCGAGGTCCCGATCTACGAGCCGGGGCTCGAGGAGTGCCTGGCGCGCAACCGCGATCGCCTGCACTTCTCGACCGATCTCACCGACGCGCTCGAGCACGCGCGCCTGCTGTTCGTCGCGGTCGGCACCCCGCCGACCTACTCCGGCGACGCCGACCTCAGCGCCGTGCACGCCGTGGTGGCCGCGATGCCGCCGTCGGACGCGCACGCGCTGGTGATGAAGTCGACCGTCCCGGTCGGCACCGGCGCGAACGTCCAGCGCCTCTTCGGCGAGCAGGGCAAGGAGGGCTTCCGCTACGTCTCCTGCCCGGAGTTCCTCAAGGAGGGCACGGCGCTCGCCGACTTCCTGCACCCCGACCGCGTCGTCGTCGGCGACGAGGGCGACTGGGCCGGCGACGCCGTCGTCGAGCTCTACCGCCCGCTGCTCACCGCCGAGCACGGCGGCTCCGGGCCCGGCGAGCTCGTGCGCACGGACATCGCCAGCGCCGAGATGGTGAAGCTCGCCGCCAACGCCTTCCTCGCCACGAAGATCTCGTTCATCAACGAGATCGCCAACGTCTGCGAGGAGACCGGCGCCGACGTCCTGGAGGTCGCCCGCGGCATGGGGCTCGACCAGCGCATCGGGCCGAAGTTCCTGCAGCCGGGTATCGGCTTCGGCGGGTCGTGCCTGGCCGGGGAGGAGACCGTGCTCGCGCGCCGCCTGGGACGAACCCGGCTGGTTGCGCTCGAGGAGCTGTTCCACGACCTGAGCTTCGACGTGCACCCCGACCAGGCGCTCGCCGGCGTCGTGCGTCCCGCGGCCACCGAGGTCCTCTCGTGGGAGCCGGGCTGCGCGGGTCCGTCCTGGCGGCCGCTGGAGGCCGTCACCCGCCGTCGCTACGAGGGTGACCTCATCACGGTGCGCACCAAGACGGGCCGGAGTCTGCGGGCCACGCCGGACCACCCGTTCGTCGCGCGACGGACGCCGGATGGGGGGGACACCGTGGTGCTTGCGGCGGATCTCACGGAGCAGGACTGGCTGCCCGTTCCGGTCGGCGGGAACGAGACGCCCCACCCGCCGGGTGTTCGCCGGCTGCGGGTGACCCAGCATCTGCCCGTGGCGGAGGCGGCGGTGATCGTGCGCCCGCGTGAGCGCGAGCTGGCCGCGGTCGCCGCACGGCCGGCAGCCGAGCGCGCGGCACTGCTCGATCACCCACGGGGCTCGCTCACGCGCCTGCACGACATCCGGCGCGCGGGTGCGCTGCGCCTCGACGAGGCACGCCGGATCGGCCTGGACGAGGACGGAGCGACCTACGCCACCGCGAGGAACGGGACGCATGTCCCCCGCGAGATCGCGGCCGACGCGGCGTTCTGGCGCGTCGTGGGCCTGTACCTCGCGGAGGGCCACTGCACGACCGACGGCGGGCGCGAGCGGATCGCCTGGTCGTTCCACCCCGAGCGCGAAGAGGACCTCGTCGAAGAGGTGGCCGGCTTCTGGCGCAGCCTCGGCGTGAAGGCCGATGTGCGCCGGATGACGACGACCCGGCAGGTCAGCATCTCCTCGCGGTTGCTGGCGCACTTCTGGGGCGATGTCCTCGGGCTCGGCCGGAACGCCGGCACGCATCGGCTTCCGGATCTCATCTGGGATGCCCCCGAGGCGGATCGGCGCGCGCTGCTCGCGGGCCTGTGGCGGGGCGACGGCTCATGGTCGCTGGTGAACGGCGGTCCCAGCGTGATCCTGGAATACGGCACGGTGTCCCGCGACCTCGCCGACGGAGTGCTCCGACTGCTCGCCGGCCTCGGCATCGTCGCGTCGATGCGCACCGGCCGCACGGCGAAGAGCACGCGCGAGACGTACTGGCTGCGGATCTCGGGGGCTGCGCAGGTTGAGCGGATGCTCGACCTCGTGGCCGAGCGGGACCGGCTCGGCATCACGACGGCGATCAGCCTCCAGGCCAAGCGGATCGCCCCAACCGGGCATCGCCGCGATCCGGCCGGCACGGCGTGGGTGCGCGTCACCGGGACCGAGCGGGTGCCTGCCCACCGCGACTGGGTCTACTCGCTCGAGGTGCCGGGCGCGCACACGTTCGTCGCCACCGGCGGACTCGTCACGCACAACTGCTTTCCCAAGGATGTCTCCGCGCTCAAGCAGCTCGCCGGCAACAGCGGCTACCACTTCCAGCTGCTCAACGCGGTGATCGAGGTCAACGAGCTGCAGAAGCGGCGCGTGATCGGCAAG
>JALOLQ010000096.1 GCA_025455895.1 Solirubrobacteraceae bacterium | reverse complement strand
GATCGAGCTCTCGCAGTTCCGCGACCTCGAGGCGTTCGCGCAGTTCGGCTCGGACCTCGACGCCGACACGCAGCGCACGCTGGCCCGCGGCGAGCGCCTGGTCGCCACGCTCAACCAGGTCGAGCGCAACCCGCTGCCGGTGGACGTCCAGGTCGCCCAGATCTACGCCGCCACCTCCGGTGCGCTGGACCGGATCAACGTGGACCGGATCCCCGAGTTCCTCGACGGCCTGACCCAGCGCGTGCGCGCCGAGGCGGCGCCGACGCTCGAGAAGATCGCCGGCGGCGACTGGTCCGACGAGACCCAGGGTGCGCTCGGCAAGGTCGTCACCGGCTACGCCGACGACTTCGGCTACGACCTCGACGAGGACGGCCAGCCGCTCACCGAGGCGGGCGTCGGGCAGACGAGCCGCGCCGAGGAGGGCATCCGCGCCGCCGAGACGGTCGACGCCGAGAAGGCCGAGGTCCAGGAGACCGCGACCGCCTAGCGCGGCCGCTCCGGAGCCCGCATGTCGCAGCGCGACGTCAAACAGCGGATCGACGCGGTCAAGAACATCCGCAAGATCACGAGCGCCATGCAGATGGTCGCCGCGGCACGCCTGCGCCGCGCCGAGCAGCGGATCGCGGCGCTGCGTCCCTACGCGGGCGCGATCCGCCGGATGACCCGCCAGGCGGCCGCGGCCGCCGGCGGTGAGATCCAGAGCATGCCGATCCTCCAGGAGCACGAGGCCGAGAACACGATCGGGATCCTGCTCGTGACCGGCGACCGCGGCCTCGCGGGCGCGTTCAACTCGCAGATCATCCGCGCCGGCCTGCGCGCCGCCGCCGACTACGAGGCCGAGGGCAAGTCCGTCGTCTTCTACGCCTCGGGCCGCCGCGGCGTCTCGTCGCTCGTCTTCCGCAAGATCGACCCCGCCGGCCAGTACGTCGGCTTCACCGACCGCCCGTCCTACGCCAACGCGCGCGAGATCGCCGAGGACCTCGTGGCCGCGTTCGTCGACGGCCAGGTGGACCGGGTCGAGGTCTTCTACAACGGCTACGTCTCGCCGCTGACGCAGGAGGTGCGCCGTGAGGTGCTGCTCCCGCTGCAGCGCGCGACGATCGACGACGCGATCGCCGAGGCCGAGGCCGAGTCCACCCCGGAGGAGGACGCCAAGCAGGCGCTCGTCGAGTACGAGCCCGATCCCGACGTGATCCTCCAGCGCCTCGTGCCGGACTACGTCGAGATCTCCGTCTTCCGCGCGCTGCTCGAGTCCACCGCCTCCGAGCACGGCGCCCGCATGACGGCCATGCGCAGCGCCTCGGACAACGCCGGCGAGGTCATCACCGACCTGACGCTCGAGATGAACCGCGCGCGCCAGGCCGAGATCACGCAGGAGATCATGGAAGTCGTCGCGGGCGCCGAGTCGCTCACCTGACACCGAGTTTCGATTCGAACCAGAGGAATCATGGAAGCCACCACCGCCACCAAGAACGTCGGGCGCATCGAGGAGATCAAGGGCGTCGTCATCGAGGCCTCGTTCCCGAACGGCCTGCCCGAGATCAACAACGCCCTGACGGTCCAGCTCGCCGGCGAGACGCTCGTCTGCGAGGTCCAGCAGCTGCTGGGCGACGACAAGATCCGCGCGGTCGCGATGGACACGACCGACGGCCTCGCGCGCGGCCAGGAGATCTTCGACACCGGCGGGCCGATCTCGGTCCCGGTCGGCGAGGGCACGCTCGGGCGCATCTTCAACCTGCTCGGCGACCCGATCGACCTCGGCGGCGACGTGAGCTACCAGGAGCGCTGGCCGATCCACCGTCCCGCGCCGTCGGTGGAGAACCTCACCCCGACGACCGAGATGTTCGAGACGGGGATCAAGGTCGTCGACCTGCTCGCCCCGTACGCCAAGGGCGGCAAGGTCGGCCTGTTCGGCGGCGCCGGCGTCGGCAAGACGGTGCTCATCCAGGAGCTGATCCACAACCTCGCCAAGGAGCACGGCGGCCTGTCGGCGTTCTGCGGCGTGGGCGAGCGCTCGCGCGAGGGCAACGACCTCTGGCTCGAGATGAAGGAGTCGGGCGTCATCGACAAGACGATGCTCGTCTTCGGCCAGATGAACGAGCCGCCCGGCGCCCGCATGCGCGTCGCGCTGTCCGGCCTGACGATGGCCGAGTACTTCCGCGAGCAGGGCCAGGACGTGCTGCTCTTCATCGACAACATCTTCCGCTTCGTGCAGGCCGGCTCGGAGGTCTCCGCGCTGCTCGGGCGCATGCCCTCGCAGGTGGGCTACCAGCCGACGCTCGAGTCCGAGATGGGCCAGCTCCAGGAGCGCATCACCTCGACCCGCCAGGGCTCGGTCACCTCGGTGCAGGCGATCTACGTGCCGGCGGACGACCTCACCGACCCGGCGCCGGCCTCGGTGTTCGCCCACCTCAACGCGACCACCGTGCTCTCGCGCGGCATCGCCGAGAAGGGCATCTACCCGGCCGTCGACCCGCTCGACTCCACCTCGACGATCCTCAAGGCCGACACCGTCGGCCAGGAGCACTACGAGGTCGCCACGCGCGTCAAGGAGATCCTGCAGCGCTACAAGGAGCTCCAGGACATCATCGCGATCCTCGGCATCGACGAGCTCTCCGAGGAGGACAAGGTCACCGTCCAGCGCGCCCGCAAGGTCGAGCGCTTCCTCTCGCAGCCGTTCCACGTGGCCGAGCAGTTCACCGGCACCCCGGGCCAGTACGTGCCGATCGCCGAGACCGTGCGCTCGTTCCGCGAGCTGATCGACGGCGAGCACGACGATCTGCCCGAGTCGGCGTTCCTCCTCAAGGGCTCGATCGACCAGGTCGTCGCCGACGCGAAGAAGTAGGCGGTTCCATGGCGCGCACGCCGTTCCGGGTCGAGATCCTCACCCCTGAGGGGGAGGTCTTCAACGAGGAGGTCGAGATGCTCTCGACCCGCACCGCCGTGGGCTCGCTCGGCGTCCTGGCGAACCACACGCCGCTGCTCGGCATGCTCGAGCCGACCGAGCTGCGGCTCTACCGCAGCGAGACGGAGATCGTGCGCTTCGCACAGGGCGAGGGCTACATCCAGGTGGGCGAGAACCGCGCGCTCGTCCTGGTCGAGGACGCGATCCGCCCGGAGGACCTCGACGCCGCCGACCTCCAGGACAAGCTGCGCAACGCGACCGCCGAGGTCGAGGCCGCCGAGACGGGCACCGAGGCGCAGCGCCGCGCCCTGCGCGACCAGCGCCGCTGGCAGGCGTTCCTCGCCGTCGCCGGCGGCAGCCCCGAGTAGCTCGGCGGATCGCTTTTCCGACCGCCGCGGTCGGTTTCCTGCGATACTGCGGGCGCCCGAGTTAGGGCGCCCTAATGCCGACGCTGACCTCTCGTGCCGCCCTCACCCCGGCCGGCGCCCGCGACGCCCTCGCCGGGTCCGGCGCGCTGCGCGTGGCCGCGGGCCTCGTCGCGCTCGCCTGCGCGATCCCGCTCGGCTACCTGCTCGTCGTGGTCCTCGACGAGCCGCGCACCGCGTGGGAGGCGATCTGGCGGCCCGAGACGCTCGCCCTGCTGGGGCGCAGCACGGCGATGGCGCTCGCCGTGGGGGCCGGGGCCACCGCGCTCGCGGTGCCGCTCGCGTGGCTCACGGCGCGCACCGACCTGCCGGGCCGGCGGGTGTGGACCGTCCTCAGCGCGCTGCCGCTGGTCATCCCGAGCTACATCGGCGCGTACCTGCTCGTCTCGGCGCTCGGCCCGCGCGGTGAGCTCCAGGGCATCCTCGCGCCGCTGGGGATCGAGGAGCTGCCCAGCATCTATGGCTTCGCCGGCGCCTGGCTGGTCCTCACGCTGTTCACCTACCCGCTCGTGCTGCTCCCGGTGCGCGCGGCGCTCGTGCGCCTCGACCCGGCGCTCGAGGACGCCGCCCGCGGGATGGGCCGCTCGAACTGGGCGGTCGCGCGCAGCGTCGTGTGGCCGCAGCTGGTGCCCGCGGTCGGCGCCGGCGCCCTGCTCGCCGCGCTCTACGCGCTGTCGGACTTCGGCGCCGTCTCGATCCTGCGCTTCGACTCGTTCACCCGGGTCATCTACCAGTCCTACCGCGCGAGCTTCGACCGCACCGGCGCCGCCGCGCTGGCGGCGCTGCTCGTCGTGGTGATGGCGGGGCTGCTGCTGGCCGAGGCGCGGGTCCGGCGCGGGCGCAGCTACCACCGCAGCGCGCCGGGTGCCGCCCGCGGCGCGCGGATCGTGGCGCTCGGGCGCTGGCGCTGGCCGGCGCTCGGGTTCTGCACCGCCGTCGCGCTGGTGGCGTTCGTCCTGCCGGTCGCGATGCTCGTGTACTGGTCGGTCCAGTCGGTGGCGGGGGAGACCGAGTGGGCCACGGTGCTCACCGCCGCGCGCAACTCGCTGCTGCTCGCCGGCGCGGCGGCCCTCGTCACGACGTTCGCGGCGCTCCCCGTCGCCTGGCTCGGAGCCCGGCGCCCGGGGCGCTACGCCTCGCTGGTGGAGGCGGCCACGACGACCGGCTACGCGCTGCCCGGGATCGTCGTCGCGCTGGCGCTCGTCTTCTTCGGGATCCGCGCCGTCCCGGCGCTGTACCAGTCGCACGCGATGCTCGTCTTCGCGATGGCGGTGCTCTACCTGCCGCTCGCCGCCGGGGCGGCGCGCGCCGCGCTGCTGCAGGTCTCGCCGCGGCTCGAGGAGGCCGCGCGCGGCGCCGGGCGCTCGCCGCTGGCGGCGGCGCTCACGATCACGATCCCGCTCGCCCGCAACGGCGTGCTCGCGGGCGCGGCGCTCGTGTTCCTCGCGACGATCAAGGAGCTGCCCGCCGTCGTGCTGCTCTCGCCGATCGGGTTCGACACGCTCCCGCTCGTGATCTGGCAGGAGACGACCCGCGCCTTCTTCGAGGCGGGGGCGATCCCGGCGCTCGTGCTGCTGGCCGTCTCCGCGCCGCCGCTGTGGTTCCTCGTGGGGCGGGCGCGATGAACGACGCTGCCACCATGTCGGGGATGGATGCGATCGCGGCACGCGTGGCGGCCTGCCCGACCGGGGCCGAGGGCGAGCCCCCGGTCGTCGTCGCCTGCCGCGAGCTGCACCGGCACTTCGGGGACGTCCGCGCCGTCGACGGGGTGGACCTCACCGTGCGCGCCGGCGAGATCGCCGCGCTGCTCGGCCCGAGCGGCTGCGGGAAGACGACGCTGCTGCGCCTGCTCGCGGGCTTCGAGCGTCCCGACCGCGGGACGGTCGCCCTCGGCGGCGAGGTGATCGCCTCGCCCGAGCGGATGCTGCCGCCCGAGCGCCGGCGGATCGGCATGGTCTTCCAGGACTACGCGCTGTTCCCGCACCTCGACGTCGCCGCGAACGTCGGCTACGCCCTCGGGCGGCGCCCGGACCGCGCGCGCGTGGACGCGGTGCTCGAGCTCGTCGGGCTCGCGGGGCTCGGCGACCGGCGCCCGCACGAGCTCTCCGGCGGCCAGCAGCAGCGCGTGGCGCTCGCCCGCGCGCTCGCCCCGGAGCCCGAGCTCGTGCTGCTCGACGAGCCGTTCTCGAACCTCGACGCCGCGCTGCGCGACCGCGTGCGCAGCGAGGTGCGCGACATCCTGCGCGCCGCCGGCGCGACCGCGCTGCTCGTCACCCACGATCAGGAGGAGGCGCTCAGCCTCGCCGACACGGTCGCGGTGATGTGCGACGGCCGCGTGCGCCAGAGCGGCTCGCCCGAGGAGGTCTACGGCAGCCCGGCGTCGCGCTGGGTCGCCGAGTTCCTCGGCGAGATCGACGTCCTGCCCGGCGAGGCCCGCAGCGGCAGCGCGACCTGCGCGCTCGGGCGCGTCCCGGTCGCCGGCGATCTCGAGGGCCCCGTCGAGGTGCTCGTGCGCCCCGAGTCGGTCACCGTCGGGATGCAGCGCGACGAGGGCGAGCACGAAGCGCTCGTCGTCGAGCGCACGTTCTACGGCCACGACCAGCTGCTCGTCCTGGAGCTGGCGGGCGGGCTGCGCGTGCGCAGCCGCAGCATGGGCTTCCCCGCCTGGCACCCCGGCGACCGGCTGCGCGTGCGGCTGAGCGGGCCGGTGACGGTGCTGGCCGCGGGGGTCTGAGCTGGTCACGGTGGCATCGGTGGGCGCTCTCGGCGCCTCGCTGCGCTTCCGGTGAAGTCCGGCAGGGCTTCGAAGGCGGAGATCAGCGTGATTCGTCGGGTTCGGGGTGGGCGCCCGGGGGCCGGAACCCGATCAGCCCTCGCTGAGCGACGATCTCCGGGTTCGGTGGCCTGCGGAGGGGTACCGAACCCGAAGCTGTGCGCTCCAGCGTCGGATCCGGGGTTCGGTGGCCGGGGGCGGGTGACGGAACCCGCGGAACGC
>JALOLQ010000095.1 GCA_025455895.1 Solirubrobacteraceae bacterium | reverse complement strand
GCTCGCGATCGGCGTCGGCGCCGTGCAGGCGCTCCCGCAGAGCCTGTGCCAGACCTTCTGGGAGTACGAGTTCGAGGTCCCGGACTTCAACAAGTTCAGCGACCTGGCCCGCGCCGAGCGGCCGGTCGCCGACCTGCACGCGAGCACCGGCGGGCGGCCCGAGCGCAGCGCGCGCTTCCGCGAGTTCCGCGACATCATCGGCCTCGACGCCGAGCTGCGCGCGACGTTCCCCGCCGGCGGCCGGGCGTGGGGCCTGGTGCAGCTCAACCGCGACGCCGCGTTCGGCGAGGACGAACTCGCGCTCGTCGAGCAGGTCGCGCCCCGCGTCGGGCGCGCGGTGCGCACGGCGCTCCTGACCCACCCGGCCGACCGGCCGTCGCTGCGCGGGCCGGGCCTCGTGCTGCTCGACGAGCAGCACGCCCTGATCTCCGCCAACCCCGAGGCCGCGGCGTGGTTCGCCGAGCTCGAGTGCCTCGACCTGCCGTTCGAGACCGCGCTCGGGATCGACATCCCGGAGACCGTGGTGTTCACGGCGATCGAGGCGCGCGTGCTCGCCTCGACGGCGCCGGCGGGCGAGGTCCACCCCGTGCGCACCCGCCTGCGCGCCCGCAACGGGGGCTGGCTGCTCGCCGAGGCCTCGTGCCTGCGCGACGCGGGCGGCGCGCTCGGGCCCACCGCGGTGGTGATCCAGCCCGCCAAGGCCAGCGAGATCGCGCCGCTGATCGTGCAGGCCTACGAGCTCACGCCGCGTGAGGTGCAGGTCACCCGCGCGCTCGCGCGCGGCCTGAGCACGCCGGAGATCGCCGCCGAGCTGCACCTCTCGCGCTACACGGTGCAGGACCACCTGAAGGCGGTCTACGAGAAGATCGGCGTGTCCTCGCGCGGCGAGCTGGTGGCGAAGATGTTCGCCGACCACCACAACCCGGCGCTCGACGTGGCGATCACCGCCTCGTCCCTGCACGCCTGAGCGCGCAGCGGCGGATCCGGCGCGGGCGCCCGGTAGCCTGCGGGCGGTGAGCCTCCCCCTCGCCGTGACGAAGGCCGAGCTGATCGACTCCGTCTCGACGGCCTACGCCACGCTGGCGCTGCTGCTCGGCGTGCTCGTGGCGCTGCTCGCGCTGCTCGCGCTCGCGGCGCTCGTCTTCCGGCCCGCGCGGGACGCGCTCGGCTGGGTGCGCGCCACGCTCAGCGGAGCCGAGCTGTGGCTCGCCTTCACGATCGCGCTCGCCGCGACGCTCGGCAGCCTCTTCCTCTCCGAGTACGCCGACTTCCTCCCCTGCCGCCTGTGCTGGTTCCAGCGGATCGCGATGTACCCGCTGGTGGTGATCCTGTTCGTCGCCGCGATCAAGCGCGACCGGCGCAACGGCGTGCACTACGCGATCACGTTCCCCGTCGTCGGCGCGGCCGTCGCGATCTGGCACCTGTGGGTCGAGGCGAACCCCGAGTCCGACGGCTGTGCGGTGAAGAGCGGCGGCGTCCCGTGCTCGACGAAGTGGATCGATGTCTTCGGCTTCGTCACGATCCCCGGCCTCGCGCTCGCCGCGTTCGCGGCGATCCTCGCACTGCTGCTGCTCGCCTGGCCGCGCCGCGGCGACGACGACGAGGAGCCGGGCGACGACGACGCGGAGGCCGGCGAGGACGAGCCGGCGCCGAGCGCCGAGACCGCGTGAGCCGGCGGCCACGGCTGCTGCTGGCCGGGGCGCTCGCGGCCGCCGCCCTCGGCGGATGCGGAGGCGGCGACGACGGCGGCTCCACCTCCGGCGTGAGCGCGTCGCCGGGGGAGCGCGTGTTCGTCGAGACCGGCTGCGGGAGCTGCCACACGCTCGCGGCGGCCGGGACCAGCGGGACCGCCGGTCCGTCGCTCGACGGGCGCGACTACGACGTGCCCGCCGTCGAGGGCTGGGTGCGCCGCGGCGGCAAGGGGATGCCCGCCTACGACGAGCAGCTCAGCGCCCGCCAGATCCGCGACGTGGCCACCTTCCTGGCCACCGCCACGCGGACGCCCTGAGCGGACCGGCTACCCTCAGGGGTGCGGGCGGCGCCGTCGCCCGGGAGGTCTCCGTCGGTCGAGCAGCGCGCTGAGCGCGATTCGGGTTCGTCGCACATCTCCGAATCGCACCGCGGCACGAACGCCGCAGAAAGCAGCACGCACATGTCTCACCCCTCCTTCGCGGAGCTGGGCGTCTCGCGCCCGGTGGCCGAGTCCCTGGCCGCCCGCGGCATCACGTCCCCGTTCCCCGTCCAGCGGCTCGTGCTCGAGGACCTCCTCGCCGGCCATGACGTCCAGGTCAAGTCCCCGACCGGCTCGGGCAAGACGCTCGCCTTCGGCATCCCGCTGATCGAGCGGACCGCCGCCGAGGCGCGCCGCCCGGCCGCGCTCGTGCTCGCCCCGACCCGCGAGCTGGCCCAGCAGATCGTCGAGGAGACCCGCCGCGAGGCGCACTCCCGCGCGCTGAAGGTCACCGCGGTCTACGGCGGCGCCGGCATCGCCCAGCAGGCGCGGCTCGCGCCGCGCTCGCACATCCTCGTCGCGACGCCCGGCCGGCTGATCGACCTGCTCGAGCGCGGCGACGTCACGCTCGAGCACGTCCGGATGCTCGTCCTCGACGAGGCCGACCGGATGCTCGACATGGGCTTCCGCCCGGCCGTCGACCGGATCGTCCGCCAGATCCCCGCCGAGCGCCAGACGATCGTCCTCTCGGCGACCCTCGACGGCGAGGCCGGCAAGCTCGCCGACGCCTACACGCGCGATGCGCGCCGCCACGAGCACGCGGCGCCCGAGGGCGAGCCCGCCGACATCGAGCACCGCTTCGTGCGCGTCAACCACGAGGGCAAGCTGAAGGTCCTCGTCGAGCACCTGCGCCACCCCGAGCGCGACCTCGCGCTCGTCTTCGTGCGCACGAAGCACGGCGCCGACCGGCTCGTGAAGCGTCTCGCGCGCCACGACGTGCGCGCGGTGGCGATCCACGGCAACCGCACCCAGGGCCAGCGCGAGCGCGCGCTGGCGAGCTTCGAGCGCGGCGACGTCGACACCCTGGTGGCGACCGACGTCGCCGCCCGCGGCATCGACGTGCGCGGCGTGAGCCACGTCATCAACTTCGACGCGCCGCCCGCGCGCGAGGACTACGTCCACCGCATCGGCCGCACCGGCCGCGCAGGGGCGAGCGGCGTCGGAGTGACCTTCGTCGACGACGAGCAGGCCGCCGACATGGGGCGCATCGCCCGCGACCTCGAGCTCGAGCGGGAGTTCGAGGCGGCCGGGTTCCGCGCGGCCGCGCCCGCACCCGCCCGCCAGCAGCGCCAGCGGGCCCGGCCCGCCGGCAGCGGCGGCCGCGGCAACCGGTCCGGCCGGCGGCGCAGCCGGTAGCCTCGCCGCATGACCGTCAAGCTGCACCGCTGCCCGTTCACGTTCCTCCACAGCGACATGGACGCCTGCTGGAAGGTCCAGCAGGCGCTCGACGAGCAGGGGATCGAGTACGAGATCGTCAAGGAGTGGCGCCTGCTGCCGCGCAGCACGCGCACGCGGATCAAGGAGCTCTCCGGCCAGGACCGCCTGCCGGTGATCGAGTTCGAGGACGGCAGCGCCTACCGCGCCGACTCGGCCGACATGGCGGCGCGGATCCGCGCCGGCGAGCTGGGCACGAGCGCGGGCTGAGCGCCCGCGCCGCGCCCGGGCTCAGTTCCCGGTCGCCCGGCGCAGCAGCGTCGTGAGCGACCGCGCGCCCGCGCCGTCGGCGGTCGCGCTCGCGCGCAGGCGGATCGCCTTCGCCCGCCCGATGCGGCGCCCGGGCTGGTAGAGCGTGACCTCGACGATGCCGGTTCCCGCGGGCAGCCCGCTCACGCGCAGCAGGCCGTCGCGGACGATCACGCGCGGGCGCCCGGTGCCGGAGAGCAGCACGCCGGAGGCGCCGGAGGCACCGCCGAGGGTCATCATCGTGCTGCGCCCGCCCTCCTGGACGATCCGCAGGCGGCCGAGCCCGGTCTGCGCCTGCAGCGCCCGCCCGCTGACGAGCGCGCTCGGCAGGCGGAAGGCCAGCCGGCGCAGCGACCGGCGGCTGTCCACGCGCAGGCGCATCCCGGTGCCGACGTTCGTGCGCCACATGCCGGCCGTGTAGCGCATCGTGCAGGGCACGGTGGTGACGACCTCGGTCATCCGGCTCGGGCGCCCGACGGTCGGCGTCGTGATGATCGCCAGGCGGTGGCGCCCGGCGGTGGCCAGTGCCTGCGGCGTCACCGAGACCTTCCACTCGCCGCGGCCGGTGACCTGCAGGCGCCGCCCGTCGAGCCGGAAGCTCACGCGGCGCGTGCGCTCGGCCGGGGCGCTGAGCGTGGCGCGCAGCGGCGACTCGGGCACGACGATCGCCTCGGCGCGCAGGCGCAGGCGGACCGGCCCGACGCCGGGGATGTTCGCGCGCCGGAAGCCGACCCCGTTCTCGATGACCTGGCACATCCGGGTCGCGACCTTGCTGCCGGGGATCCGGCTGAGGTCGGGCCCGCCGCTGGAGGTCACGCCGGGATCGGTGGGGATCGGCGCGACGGGCACCGAGGGCCGTGAGGCCTGGGAGGTGGAGCCGCCGCGATTCGTGGCGGTGACGACGACGACGAGCGCGCGGCCGACGTCCTCGGGGCCGGGCGTGTAGGACGCCGTCGTCGCCCCGGGGATGTCGGTGCAGGCGCTGCCGTCGGCCTCGCAGCGCTGCCAGCGGTAGGCGTAGGTGATCGGGCCGGTGCCCGTGAACGTGCCCGTGGTGGCGGTCAGCGGGACGCCCTCGCCGGGGACGCCGGTGATCTCCGGCACGCCTGCGGCGACCGGCTTGGGCGGCAGCACCTCGTCGGACTGCGCGGAGACCATCGCCGCGCTGCCGGCGGCGTTGAACGCGGTCACCACGACGCGGAAGGAGAAGCCGACGTCGCCGGGGCCGAGGGTGAGCACCGGGTCGGTCGCGCCCACGACGTCCTGGCAGTTCGTGCCGTCCGGATCGCAGCGCTTCCAGCGGTAGGCGAAGCCGATCGCCGGCGTGCCGGCCCAGTCGCCCTTGTCGGCCGTGAGCGTCGCGCCCTGGCGCGCCTCCCCGACGACCTGCGGCTGGCGCAGGACCAGCGGTGAACTGGGGGCGACGACGTCACTGGGCGCGGACGTCGCGGTCCCCTGACCGCCGGCGTTCGTCGCGGTGACCGTCACGCGCAGCGTCCTGCCGACGTCGTCGGGGCCGAGGACGAGGCTCGCGCCGTCCGCCCCGGGGATGTCGGCGCAGTTCGCGCCGGCGCCGTCGCAG
Organism: Solirubrobacteraceae bacterium; assembly: GCA_025455895.1. GTDB lineage: Bacteria > Actinomycetota > Thermoleophilia > Solirubrobacterales > Solirubrobacteraceae > F1-60-MAGs163. Next base: position 1,071 of record JALOLQ010000095.1, on the reverse strand, counting down.
CGCTGCCACTGGCGCACGTAGGTGATCGCGGGCGTGCCGCTCCAGTCGCCGACGGCGACGTCGAGCGTGAGCGTGTCGCGGGCCAGGCCGCTGATCGCGGGCGCCGTCGTGTTCGCCGGCGGGCGGGCGGCGACCGGGGCCGTCGCGTCGCTCGTCGCGGAGACGGGGCCCTCGGTGTTCGAGGCGGTCACGACGACGCGCAGCGCGTGCCCGACGTCGTCCGGCGTCGCCTCGTACGTCGGGCCCGCGGCGCCCGGGATGTCCGCGCAGGTCGTGCCGTCCGCGTCGCAGCGGCGCCACTGGCGGTCAAAGCTCAGCGGCGCGCTGCCCGTCCACGTGCCGTCGTCCGCGGTGAGCGTCTCGCCGTCGCGCGGCGTGCCGCTGATCGACGGCGCGGTCGTGTTCTGGGGTGCGAGCCCGGCGATCACCGGGGTCTCGAGCGACGCCTGCTCGGTGCTGCCGCCGGCGTTCGTCGCGGTGACGACCACGCGCAGCGTGCGGCCGACGTCCTCGATCGTCGTCGTGTAGGTCTGGTTCGTCTCGAAGTCGATGTCCGCGCAGTTCGTGCCGTCGGCGTCGCAGCGCTGCCAGCGGAAGGCGAAGCCGATCGGGCCGGTGCCGGTCCACGTGCCCTGGTGGGCGGTGAGCGTCTCCTGCGTGAGGGCGGTGCCGGTCACCCACGGCGCCGAGGCGTTCACGGGCGGCGCGGGTTGCACGATCGCCGTGACGGCCGACGCCGCGGCGGCGCTGCCGGCGGCGTTCGCAGCCGTGACGACGATCCGGAAGGTGGCGCCGACGTCGCCGTCGGCGAGCACGTAGGTGGTGCCCGTCTCACCGGGGACGTCGAGGCACCCGGAACCCAGCGCGTCGCAGCGCTGCCACTGGCGGGTGGTGGCGATCGCGGGCGTGCCGGCCCAGGCGCCGTCGTCGGCGGTGAGGGTGCGGCCCGCGGTCGCCGTGCCGCTGACGGCGGGCGCGCCCGTGTTCACCGGCGGCGCCGGCGCGATCACGCCCGTCACCGGCGAGGTCGCCGTCTGCGAACCCGGCGCCGCGTTGTCCGCGCTCACCACG
>JALOLQ010000094.1 GCA_025455895.1 Solirubrobacteraceae bacterium | reverse complement strand
GGGCGGCGGGACCGCCACCACGGAGTAGGCGCGAGCCTCGGTCCAGCCGTGGAAGCCGCTTCCACATCCGCCCGCGCGGCGGCGCCGAGCGCCCAGGAGGTGCTCGGCGTCGCCAAGCGGCACACCGGCGAGAAGGTCATCAAGGCGGTGCTGTTCCTGGCCGCGCTGGTCTCGATCGTCATCACGATCGGGATCGTCCTCTCGCTCGTCGGCGAGACGCTCGCGTTCTTCGCCGACGAGGCCGTCACGCTGAGCCAGTTCCTCACCGGCTCGGAGTGGTCGCCGCTGTTCGCGGACCCGGCCTTCGGGATCCGCCCGCTCGTCCAGGGCACGCTGATCATCTCGGCGATCGGCCTGCTCGTCGCGGTGCCGCTCGGGCTCGGCACCGCCGTGTACCTCAGCGAGTACGCGAACCCCAAGGTCCGCGCGGCCGTCAAGCCGACGCTCGAGCTGCTCGCGGGCGTGCCGACCGTCGTCTTCGGCTACTTCGCCCTCACCTTCTTCACCCCGGAGGTGCTGAACGGCATCTTCGGGCTCGACGTCTCCGTCTTCAACGGCCTCGCCGGCGGCATCATCGTCGGCGTCATGATCATCCCGACGATCGCGTCGGTCGCCGAGGACGCGATGGCCGCGGTCCCGCAGGGGCTGCGCGAAGGCGCCTACGGGCTCGGTGCGAGCAAGCGCCAGGTGTCGACCCGCGTCGTCTTCCCGGCCGCCCTCTCGGGCATCGTCGCGGCGATCGTGCTCGGCGCCTCGCGCGCGGTCGGCGAGACGATGATCGTCCTGATCGCGGCCGGCCAGGTCCCCACGGTGAGCCTCGACCCGCGCCAGCCGATGGAGACGATGACCGCGTTCATCGGCGCCACCGGCAAGGGCGACGTGCCCACGGGCTCGACCGCCTACAAGTCGATCTTCGCCGTCGGCTTCACGCTCTTCGTGATGACGCTCATCATCAACTCGATCGCGATCCGGTTCGTCCGCAAGTACCGGCAGGTGTACGAGTAATGGCCGTGGATCCGCTGCTGCCCGGCACCTCGAGCGTCCGCGAGGACGTGAACGCCGGCCTCGGCTCGCGCGAGACGAAGCACCTCGTGCGCGACCAGGTGTTCGTCGCGCTCCTGCTGCTGCTCACGAGCGTCGGGCTGATCGTCCTCGGGGCCCTGCTCATCGACACGGGTCTCGACGGGATCCCGAGCATCTCGATGGACTTCCTGACGAGCTTCCCGTCGGCGTTCCCCGAGAAGGCGGGGATCGAGTCGGCGATCATGGGCACGCTGTGGCTCATGGGCGTCGTCGCGCTCGTGATCATCCCGCTGGGGATCGCGACCGCCCTCTACCTCGAGGAGTACGCGGATCCGTCGAAGTGGTGGAACCGGGTGATCGAGGTGAACATCCAGAACCTCGCGGCGGTCCCGTCGATCGTCTACGGCATCCTCGGCCTGGCCTACATCGTCCGCGGCCCGCTCGACCTCGGGCGCACGGTGCTCGCCGGCGGGCTCACGCTGTCGCTCGTCGTGCTGCCCGTGGTGATCATCACGGCGCGCGAGGCGATCCGCGCGGTGCCGCCCTCGATCAAGGAGGGCGCGCTCGCCCTGGGGGCCACCCAGTGGCAGGCGATCTGGCGTCAGATCCTCCCGTCGTCGATCCCCGGGATCGCGACCGGCGTGATCCTGTCGCTCTCGCGGGCGATCGGCGAGACGGCGCCGCTGATCCTCGTCGGCGCCGCGACGTTCGTGGCCTTCAACCCCACGAGCCTCGACTCGCCGTTCACCGCGCTCCCGCTCCAGATCTTCTCCTGGATCTCCCAGCCGAACGAGGACTTCCAGGCGCTCGCGGCGGCGGCGATCGTCGTGCTGCTCGTGATCCTGATCCTGCTCAACGCGGTCGCGATCTGGCTGCGCAACCGCTATCAGCGACGGTGGTGACCCATGTCGGCGTACGATCCCCGCTCCCCCTCGACCCTTGGTGCCGTGACCGAACCTGAACAGACCCCCGAGCGGCAGGCCGGCGATCCGGGCGTGCCCGGCCAGGTGCCGCCGATCCCGGCGGGCGAGCCGCATGCCCCGGCGCCCGCCGTCGTCCACCACGACGTGGTGGACCACGCGATCGAGAAGCCCGTCTTCGAGACCGAGGACCTCTCGGTGCACTACGGCGGCAAGCCGGCCGTGCTCGACGTCACGATGAAGGTCCCGCAGAAGGAGATCACCGCGTTCATCGGCCCGTCGGGCTGCGGCAAGTCCACGATCCTGCGCTGCTTCGACCGCATGAACGACCTGATCCCGGCCGCGAGCGTCGGCGGGCGGGTGCTCTACCACGGGATCGACCTCTACGCCGCCGACGTGGACGCCGTCCAGGTGCGCAAGCGGATCGGCATGGTCTTCCAGAAGCCGAACCCGTTCCCCAAGGCGATCTACGAGAACATCGCCTTCGGCCCCCGCGTGCTGGGCATGAAGGGGAACATGGACGAGATCGTCGAGACGGCGCTGCGGCGCGCATCGCTGTGGGACGACGTCAAGGACCGCCTCAAGGACAACGCCTTCGGCATGTCCGGCGGCCAGCAGCAGCGGCTGTGCATCGCGCGCGCACTGGCCACGAACCCGGACGTGCTGCTCATGGACGAGCCCTGCTCAGCGCTCGACCCGATCTCCACCGGGCGCATCGAGGACCTCATGCACGAGCTGAAGGAGACGGTCTCGATCGTGATCGTCACCCACAACATGCAGCAGGCGGCGCGCGTCTCGGACCGCACGGCGTTCTTCATCGTCGACCTCAGCGCCGGCGAGGAGAACCGCATCGGGCGGCTCGTCGAGTACGGCCCGACCGACCGGATCTTCACGAACCCGCACGACACGCGCACCGAGGAGTACGTGTCGGGCAAGTTCGGCTGAGATCATGCCCCGCGATCACGAGACGATCCGGGTCCAGTTCCGCGAGGAGCTGGCCGAGCTCGAGCGCCAGGCGCTCGGCGCCCTCGACCTCGTCGTCGACCTGCTCGACCGCGCGATGGAGGCGCTCGAGCAGCAGGACGTCGAGCTCGCGACCTTCGTCATCGCCGACGACGACCGCATCGACGGGCGCTACCTCGAGGTGCACCAGGGCGTGCTCTCGCTGCTGGCCCGCCAGGCGCCGGTCGCCGGCGACCTGCGGCTCGTGGCGGCGCTGCTGCACGTCATCAAGCACGCCGAGCGCATGGGCGACCAGTGCGTGAACATCGCGAAGATCATCCCGCTGGTGGGCACGGAGCCGCCGGTCGTCCCCGAGCTGCTCGAGAAGGTCCTGCGGATGGGGACCGCGGCCCGCGCGGAGGTCGTGGAGGCCAAGCTCTCGTTCGAGAAGCGCGACGTGGCGCTGGCCGCCGACCTCTCGCGCCAGGACCGGGAGGTGAACCGCCTCAACAAGGAGGTCTTCCGGCTTGCGGTGGCCGTCGGCGACGACGCCGACAAGCGCGAGTGGGCGATGGTCATGACGATGGCGGCGCGGGCGCTCGAGCGCGTCGGCGACAACGCCGTCGGCGTCGGCGAGCAGGTGATCTTCGTCGAGACGGGCCTCTTCCGCGAGTTCCCGATGGACGGCACCGCGCAGAGCGCCGACGCGCCCGGCCGGCCGGTCCCCGGCGCCTGATTCCCCGCGTTTCCGGCCGATCCGGCCGATCCGGGGCCCCGGGCTGTGAAGATGTCGTGAATCCGTGCTTCTCCGGGGTGCCCCGCACCCGCCGTTGCGCCTAGACTGCGCCGCGTGAGCACCCCGACCGCTCGCCCCGGCACGGAACGCCAGGGCGCCCCGGCCGCCGGCGCGCCCCTGCGCGTCGCGGTCATCGACACGGATTCCGGCTTCCTCCAGGTCCTGACCAAGCGCCTGGACCGCCTCGGCTGGGAGCACCGCACGCTGGCGAGCCCGGTGCCGCCGGAGGAGATCGTCGCGATGCGCCTGAGCGCGCTCGTCGTCGATCTCGCGATCCTCGGGCCGCAGGCCTGGGACTACCTCGAGCGCCTGGCCGCCACGCTGCCCGGCCTCGGGATCGTCGTGTGCACCGGCCGCTCGTCGGTCGCCCAGCGCGTGCGCGGCCTGCGCAGCGGCGCCGACGACTGGCTCACCAAGCCGTGCCACCCGGAGGAGCTGATCGCGCGCGTCGAGGCGGTCGCCCGCCGCCGGCGCCGCGCCGAGACGCGCCAGGACGCCGAGCCGGTGTCCGCCGGCGAGCTCGAGATCCGCGCCGACCGCTTCCAGGCGTTCGTGGGCGACCGCTCGCTGGACCTCACGCGCCGCGAGTTCGAGCTGCTCGAGCTGCTCGCGGGCGCGCAGGGCCGCGTGCTCGAGCGCGAGGAGATCTACCAGCGGATCTGGGGCTACGCGATGGCCCGCGGCGACCGCTCGGTGGACGTCTTCGTGCGCAAGCTGCGCCAGAAGCTCGAGAAGGCCTCGCCGCAGTGGCGCTACATCCACACCCATTTCGGGGTCGGCTACCGGTTCGCCGCCGAGCCGGGCGCCGACTTCGAGGTGCCGGACGCCCTGCCGGCCGACGTCGCTCCCGCGGCGCCGGCCCCCGAGCCCGCCGAGGGCTCTACGCTGCCTGCGTGAGCACCGCGCGCAACGTCGCGATCGTCCTGGCGATCGCCGCCGCCGTCACGTTCCTGCCGGGCGGCGGGGACGTGGCCGCCGTCATCGGGCGGACGCTCTCGTTCGCGTTCATCGCGGTGATCGCCTGGGGCCTCGTCTACCTCTACCGCCGCCACCGCATGGACCTCGAGCAGCTGCGGACCGGGTTCCGCGTGCTGCTCTACGCTGCCGGCGGCGTGCTCGTGCTCGCGCTCGCCGGGACGAGCGGCGTCGTGCTGCTGATCCTGCTCGTCGCGGTGGCGCTCGCGCTGTTCGCGGTCTGGCAGGAGTACCGCACGCTGGCCTGAACGCAGGTCCGGCGGTCCTTCGCCGCAGGTTCGCGACGAAGACGCCGTAGCCCCGTGACGCCGCCCGCGCGACGGTGCGGGCATGCGCGCGGGTGAACGGGAGCAGGGGCAGGCGAGCGTCGAGCTGCTGCTCGTGCTGCCGCTGGTCGTGGCGGTGCTGGCCGCCGGCTGGCAGGGCGTGCTGCTGGGGCAGACGTGGTGGCTGGCCGGTGGGGCGGCGCGCGCGGCGGCGCGGGCGGTGCAGGTCGGAGGCGACCCCGCGCGGGCCGCGCGTGCGGCGCTCCCGCCGGGGGCGTGGCGCCGGGACGTCGCCGTCTCGCGGCTGGCCGACGGCCGGGTGCGGGTGCGGCTGGCCGTGCCGCCGGTCGTCGGCGGCGTCTCGCCCGGCGCGGCGCGGGTGACGGTCGGCGTGGGGGGTGCGTCGTGAGGGCGCAGCGCGGGCAGGCGAGCGTCGAGACGGTGGCGCTCGCGCCGCTGGTCGTGCTCGTCGTGCTCGCCGCCGCGCAGCTGCTCGCGGCCGGGCTCGCGCGCACGCTGGCCGCGGACGCCGCGCGCGCGGGCGCGGTGGCGATGCTCCAGGAGCGCGCCGTGCGCCGCGCCGCCCGGGACGTGGTGCCCGGCTGGGCCCGCCGCGGGCTGGTCGTCCGCCCGGCGGGACGCGTCGTCCGGGTGCGCCTGCGCCCGCCGGGGCTGCTTCCGGGCGTCGCCGGCCTGCTCGAGGCCCACGCGCGCGCGGACGCGGGGCCGCCGGCATGAGTGCGCCCTTCGTGGCGGGCGTGGTCGGGGCGGGGGCCGTGCCGCTCGCCGTCGCCGCGGCGGCGGTCCGCGGCGACGGGCCGGCGCTGGTCGTCGTGCGCGGGGCGCCGGCGCCCGCGTCCGGACCCGCCGGCGCGCGAGCGCGCGGGCTGACCGCGCGGCTCGCCGCGGCAGGCGTCCCCGCGGTGGCCGGCGGGCGTGCGGCGTGGCTCGCCCTCGGAGTGCAGGACGACGCGCAGGCCGGGCTGCTCGCGGCGCGGCTGGCGGCTCCGGCTCCCGTGCTGCTGGCCGTCGAGGGCGTGCGCGACGCGACCGGCGAGGAGCTGCTCGCCGCCTGCGCCGCGATCCTCGTCGCCGGCGACGCGGGGGATCCGGTCGTCGCGCTGGCGGCCGCGAGCCTTCAGCGCGACGGCGTCCCCGCGGGGCTCGTCCGGCCGCCCGGCGCCGCGGAGGCGCTCGCGCTGCGGATGGGCGCTCCGCCCGGGGCGGCGCGGCGGCGCGCGCTGGCGCAGGCGCTGGCGGCGGGCGCCGGCGGCCGCGCCGTCCCGGGAGGACGCGGATGAGGTTCGGGTCGCCGAGCGCCCGGAAGCTCATCCGGATCTCGGACGCGCGGGCCCGCGGCGAGCGCGGCCAGGCACTGATCGCCCTGCTCGGCGGCCTGCTCGTCCTGCTCGCCGGGGCGACCGCCCTCGGG
>JALOLQ010000093.1 GCA_025455895.1 Solirubrobacteraceae bacterium | reverse complement strand
CCGCAGGTGGCCATCGAGGTCTTCAGCGCGCCCATGAGGTTGAACGTGCCGTCGTTCTCGTGGGCCGGGCCGACGAGGATCTCCTCGAGCGTGCCGTTCTGCACCGTCTGCACGCGCGCGCCGCGCGGGAGCGTCGGGTGGAAGGTCGCCATGCCCCAGTGGAAGCCGCGGCCGGGCGCCTCGTGGGCGCGCGCCAGCGGCGAGCCGATCATCACGGCGTCCGCGCCGCACGCGATCGCCTTGGCGACGTCGCCGCCGGTGCGCATGCCGCCGTCGGCGATGACCTGGACGTACTCGCCCGTCTCGAGCATGTGCGTCGAGCGCGCTCCCGCGACGTCGGCGATCGCCGTCGCCTGCGGCACGCCGAGGCCCAGCACGCCGCGCGTCGTGCACGCCGCGCCGGGGCCGACGCCGACGAGCACGCCCGCGGCACCGGTGCGCATGAGGTGCAGGCCGGTGTGGTACCCGGCGCAGCCGCCGACGACCACCGGGATCGGCTGGGCGGGGATGAACTCCTTGAGGTTCAGCGGCTCGCTCGTCTTCGAGACGTGCTCGGCCGAGACGACCGTGCCCTGGATGACGAGGATGTCGAGCCCGGCGTCGAGCACGAGGTCGATGTGGTCGGCCACGCGCTGCGGCGTGAGCGACGCGGCGGTGACGACGCCGGAGGCCTTGATCTCCTCGATCCGGGCCTTCATGAGCTCCGGCTTGATCGGCTCCTGGTAGATCGCCTGCATCTCGCGCGTGGCCTGCTCCTTGGGCAGCAGGGCGATGCGCTCGAGCTGCTCCTCGGCGTCCTCGTAGCGCGTGAAGACGCCCTCGAGGTTCAGGACGGCCAGGCCGCCGAGCTTGCCGACGAGCGTCGCGGTGCGCGGCGAGACGACCCCGTCCATCGCCGAGGCGAGCAGCGGGAGCTCGAAGCGGTAGGGGCCGAGCTTCCAGGAGATGTCGACGTCGTCGGGGTCGCGCGTGCGCCGCGAGGGCACGATCGCGATGTCGTCGAATCCGTACGCGCGGCGGGCCTTCTTCCCGCGGCCGATCTCAATCTCCATCAGGCGATCCTAGGGTTCGAGGCGGACGAGACGACCCCGCGCAGGCGGGGTCGGAAACGGCGGTCCGGCGAGGCGTGGCGGGCGGCGGCGGCCACCCGGCGAGCATAGCAGCGGGGGTGCCGCTCAGAGCGCTTCGGCGGGGGTCTCGACCCGCTGCACGTCGATCTCCGCGAGCAGCCGCTCGACCCCCCGCGGCTCGATCCGCCCGGCGCCCAGGCGCTGGATCGACTCGGCGCCGCAGGCGACCCCGAAGCGCAGGCACTCCTCGGGGGCCGAGCCGGTGTAGCGGGCCGCGACGTAGCCGGCGAGGAACGCGTCGCCGGCGCCGACGGCGGCGACCGCCTCGCGCGGCTCGATCAGGACGCGGAAGGCCGCCGGGCGCCCGTCCACCTCGAGGCTCGCCACGCAGCCGTCGGGCAGGGTGATGATCGCGTCGCGCGCGCCGAGCTCGCGCAGCTGGCGCACCGCGGTGACGCGGTCCTGCTCGTCGTGGAACTCGTGCCCGACGAGCTCCTCGGCCTCGAGGACGTTCGGCGAGACGACCGTCGGCTCGGCGCGGACGGCCAGGCGCATCGGCTCGCCCTCGCAGTCGACCATCGTCGTCACGCCGAGCTTGTGGAGGTCGCGCACGAGCTCCGCGTAGATCCCCGGCTCGACGCCGCGCGGGAGCGACCCGGCGAAGACGACGATCGCGGCGCCGCGCGCGAGGTACAGCAGCTTGTCGCGGAACAGCTCGGCCTCGGCCTCGGTCACCGCAGGTCCGCGCTCGTTGATCTCGGTCTCCGAGCCGCTGGTCGGATCGTGCACGGAGGTGTTCGTGCGCGACTCCTCGCCGATGCGCACGAAGTCGTTGAGGATCTGCTCCTGGGTGAGCTGCTCGACGATCCGCGTCCCGGTCGCGCCGCCCGCGAACCCGGTGGCGATCACCGGCTGCCCGAGCGTCATCAGCGAGCGCGCGACGTTCACGCCCTTGCCGCCGGCCATCGTGCGCTGCTCGACCGTGCGGTGGCGGCGCCCGATGCGGAAGTTCGGCACCGAGAGCGACTTGTCGATCGCGGCGTTGAGGGTGACGGTGATGATCACGCGGTCTCGCTCCTCGTGCGCGACCGGCCGGGGCTCCGGCGCCGCCGCGCCCACAGGAGGCTACCGGCCGTCACGGCCGCCGCGACGGCGAGCGCCAGCACGAGGCCGAGCGGGCCGCTCCAGCCGCCCAGGCGGGCCACGACCGAGGCGCGCTCGACCGCCGTGGTGGTGGCGAGCGGCGCCTGCGCGACGACGCGGCCGCGGCGCAGCACCTGGATCCGCCCGAGCCGCGTGCCCTTCGCCACCGGGCCGGTGACCTCGTCGGGCAGCCCGACGACGCGCGTGCGCAGGCGCTCGCCGCGGCGCGCGACGACCCGCAGCGTGCGGGTGGCCGCCAGCGGGACGGCGCCGTCGGTGAAGCGCACCGGCACGCTCGCGGCCACCCGGCCGGCGCGGACCGGCGCGGACCGGCGGTAGCGCGCGAGGCCCCAGGTCATCAGCGCGAGCGTGTCCGCGTTGCGCGCCGCCTCGCTGGGCGTGCCCATGACGACGCTCACGAGCGGCACGCCGCCGCGCCGCGCCGAGCCGACGAGCAGGTAGCCGGCGGTGCGGGTGTGGCCCGTCTTCACGCCGTCCATCCACGGGACCGCGCCGATCAGCGTGTTGCGGTTGGCGACCACCCGCACGCGCGCGCCGCTGCGCAGCGTCGCCGACGGGCGGTCCATGACGCGCCGCGCGAAGGCGTTCGCGCGCACGAGCAGCGCGAGCTTCGCCAGGTCCGTGGCGGTCGAGTAGTTGCGCGGGTCGTCGAGGCCGATCGGGTTGGCGAAGCTCGTGTTGCGCAGCCCGGCCCGGCGGGCGCGCTCGTTCATCAGCCGCACGAAGCGCCGCTGGGAGCCGCCGATGTCCACCGCGACCGCGGCGGCCGCGTCGTTGGCGCTGGCGAGCAGCAGCGCGCGCGCCATGTCCGCGGCGGTCAGGCGCTCGCCGGCGCGCAGCCCGGCCACCGACTCGGCGGGCAGGGCGGCGTAGGGCACGGCGGGGATGAGGTCCGACAGGCGCCGGCGCTCGAGCAGCAGCAGCACCGTCATGAGCTTCGTCGTCGAGGCGATCTGGCGGCGGCTGAAGGCGCTGCGGCGGTAGACGACGTCGCCCGTGTCGGGCTGGACGAGGATCGCCGCGGGCGCCGAGAGCGACGGGCCCGCCGCGGACGCGGGCGTGACCTCGGCGCCGGCGGCGGCCCCGAGGGCGAGCGTCGCCCCGACCAGCACGCCGAGGCTGCGGGCGCGGGCGCTCACCGCCGCAGCGTCAGCCGCTGGCCGGGCTGGAGCGCCTGGACGTCGAGATCCGGGTTCAGCGCCTGCAGGCGCGAGACCGGCACCCCGGTCTCGATCGAGATCGCCGACAGCGTGTCGCCGCTGCGCACGACGTACGTCTTGCGCGTCGTCGTGCGCGTCGTCGCCGGGCGGGTCTCGGTCGTCGTGGTGCGGGTCCCGGAGCCGCCGCCGGAGCCCCCGTCGTCCTCGGCGGTTCCCCCGCGGGCGATGACGAAGACCACCCCGGCGCACACGACGATCGCCGCGGGCGCGAGCCAGCGGCTGGGACGGCGACGTGCGGTGGCGCCGGGCATCGTGACCGGAAGGGTACGGCCGCGGGCCTAGATGGTTGACTCCACGGGTCCGGTGATGCCGATGGCCCGGCCCGTGGATGCCGGGCGCCGCGAGCGGACGCCGCCCATGCCGGTGGGCATGGGCAAGGACGATCGTGGCGCTCCGGCGCCGCGGAACGGTGCCATCCGCGCAGCGGATCTCGTGGAGTCACCCATCTACGTCAGGCCCCAGGCCGCGGCGCGCAGGCGCTCGGCCTCGGCCCGCGCCGCCGGCCCGGCCGGCTCCCCCGAGGCCTCGCCGGCGAAGACGATCGAGCGCGAGGCGGTGACGAGGCCGCCGGCCCGCCCGGGGGCGAACGCCGGCGCCACGTCCTCGACGCGGCCGCCCTGCGCGCCGATCCCCGGAAGCAGGAACACCGCGCGCGGCATCGCCTCGCGCAGGCGGGCGAGGTGCTCGGGGGCCGTCGCGCCGGTGACGGCGCCGATGTCGCTCAGCGGGCCCGCGTCGGCGCCGCCTATGCGGTCGACGATCGCGGCGACCGCCTCCCACACCGTGCCGCCCGCGGCGAGCGGGAGGTCCTCGACGTCGGCGGCGCCCGGGTTCGAGGTGCGCACGAGCACGAACAGCCCGGCGCCCGCGCCGCGTGCGCCCGCGGCGAGGACCTCGAGCGTGTCGGCGCCCATGTACGGGTTGACCGTGATCGCGTCCGCGCCGAGCGGCGCGACGTCGCCGAACGGGGTCGGCGTGCCGGCGACGAGCGCCTGGGCGTAGGCCTTCGCGCTGACGTCGATGTCGCCGCGCTTGCCGTCGGCGAGCACGAGCAGGCCGGCGGCGCGGGCGTGCTCGACGGTCGCCGCGAGCGCCGCCCAGCCGGCGGCGCCCAGGCGCTCGAAGCACGCGAGCTGCGGCTTGACCGCGACGCAGGCCGGCCCCGCCGCGTCGATCACCGCGCGGCAGTGGGCGAGCATCGCCGCCGCCGCGCGCTCGGCGGGCGTGCCGGTCGTGGGCACCGCGGCGAGCGCCTCGGGCCACAGCCGCGCGGGATCGGGGTCGAGCCCGAGCACGACCTGCGACTCGCGCGCCGCGACCGCCGCGGCCAGGCGCTCGGCGAACCGGCCGCCGGCGGGGACCGGGCTCAGCCGTTCACCGACTTCTTCAGGCTCGACCCGGCGGTGAACTTCGGCGCCTTCGCGGCCTTGATGGTGATCTTCTCGCCGGTGCGCGGGTTGACGCCCTGGCGCTCGCCGCGGTGGGTCACGTGGAACTTGCCGAAGCCGGAGAACGTGATGTCGCTCCCGCGCTTCAGGGTGTCCTCGATCGTGTTCAGCATGGCGTCGACGGCGTCGGCGGCCTGCTTCTTCGTGAGCTGGGCGCGGTCGGCGACGTGATCGACGAACTCGGACTTCGTCACTGGGGCTCCTCCGGCAGTGGGATGGCTGGATCGCGCGCCCGAGGCGGGCGCGCTGCGCAGTCTCTCCGGGGGCGCGGATGGAACGGGCCGTCGGGGCCGGCTGGCAGGATCAGCCCGTGTCCCTGAACCGGATCGCCTGGCTCGTGACCGTCGGCATCTGCCTCGTCGGCGCGGTGATGCTGTTCGTCGCCGGCTACCAGGGCTACGGCGTGCTCGCGCTCGCGGTCGGCGCCGCCGCCGGCGGCAACCTGCTCTAGCCCAGGCCGCGCGGGAGCGGCTCGGTGTGCACCACGACCTCGGCGAGGCCGGGCGAGGCCGCCTCGGCGAGCGCCTCGACCCGCGCGGCCGCGTCGTGCGCGTCGGCCAGCGGCTCGGTGCCCGGCAGCTCGATCGTCACGAACGCGACCAGCCCGCGGGGCTCGCGGTGCAGGTGCACGCTGCGCGGCGGGCGACCGGTGACCTGCGCGGAGACGCGCTCCAGCTGCCGGCGCAGCGCGTCGTCCTCGGTCGGCGTGGCGGGCTCGGCGGTGAGCGCCGCGGCGAGCGGCTCGAGGTGCACGTGCACGCGGTCGATCTCCGGGACCGCGGCGCGGACCGTGGCCTCGATCTCGTCCGCGATCTCGTGGGCGGCCTCGAGCGGGAGGTCGGCGGGGAGCTTGGCGTGCAGGCTCAGCTCGGTGCGTCCGTCGAGCACGACGCTGCGCACGTTGTGCACCTCGCGCACGCGGCGCACCGAGAGCGCCGCCCCGGTCGCGCGCTCGCGCAGGTCGGTGCTGTCGCGCGGCTCGATGTGGATCGTCACGTCGCTGCCCGGCAGCGCGTCGTGCAGCGCGCGCTCGACGTTGTCGGCGACCGCGTGGCCCTGCGCGACGGCGGCGTCCGGCGCGACGGCGACGACCGCATCCACGAACGCCCGGCCCCCGGCCTCGCGCACGCGCACGCGCCGCACCTCGGCGCGCGGCTCGACCGCCGCGATCGCCGCGCGCGCCGCCTCGGCGGCGTCCCCGGGGGCGCGGTCCATGAGCACGTCGACGTTGCGGCGCATGAGCCGCACCGCGGCGAGCACGACGAGGCCGGCGACGAACAGCGCCGCCACCGCGTCGGCCGCCGGGTAGCCGGCGCGCACGAGGACCAGGCCGATCAGCACCGCGATCGTGCCGGCGAAGTCCGAGGCGAAGTGCAGCGCGCTGGCCGCGAGCGCGGCGCTGCCGTAGCGGCGCGAGGCGCGCCTGGAGATCGTCGCGCGCGCGACGTCCACGACGAGCACGAC
>JALOLQ010000092.1 GCA_025455895.1 Solirubrobacteraceae bacterium | reverse complement strand
CCCTCGGGCGGATGGGCCGCGATCTGCCCGGCGAGCTCGATCGCGATCGCCTCCGCGCGCTCGGCGGGCGCGGTGCGGTGCAGCAGGCCGATCGCCAGCGCCTCCTCCATGCCGACGACGCGGCCGGTGTAGACGAGCTCCTTCGCGCGGCTCACGCCGATCAGCGGCGCCAGCCGCGCCGGGCCGACGGGCACGCCGAGCCGCGAGCCCGCCCACGCGAGCTTCAGGTTGTCGCCGCCGACGCGCAGGTCGCTGCCGGCCGCCAGCTCGGCCCCGGCGCCGACGCAGTTGCCCACGCAGACGCAGACGACCGGCGCCGGGAACGCGTCGAGCGCCGCGTAGAGCGTGGCGAACGCCTCCATCCGCGCCACGCCGCCGGCCGCGTCGAGCCTCTCGCCGACGTCGGCGCCGGCGCAGAACGCCCGCGCGCTCGTCGTCGAGAGGACGAGCACGCGCACCTCGGCGTCGGCCGCCGCGGCGTCCAGCGCCGCGATCAGCTCGCCGATCGTGGCGGTGTCGAGCGCGTTGCGCACCTCGGGGCGGTCGAGGCGCAGGACCTCGATCCCGGCGCCCGCCCGTTCACGTCGGATCGCGGCCATGCCGCGGGGTTCTATACGATTCGGCTCCTCATGAAGCGCGCGTTCACCCTCCTGCCCGCCGGCCTGCTCGCGTTCCTGCTGCTGGCGCCGGTCGCCGTCGCCGAGGAGGTCGGCTACGACCCGATGGAGCCGCTGAGCGGCGAGGGCCTCTACGGCAAGGCCGACGACCAGGTCGTCACGAACGCCGGCTTCCTCGTGATCGCCCTCTTCCCGACGGTGATCCTGCTCATGAGCCTGCTCCAGTGGCGCCTGGACAAGCGCAAGGAGCGCCGCAAGGCCGCCAAGAAGGCGCTCGGCGGCGAGGCGCGCTGGCAGTCCGGCTGGTAGCCGTCGCCGCTGCACAGGATCTTCACACCGCCCCCGTCGCGGGGTGCGACGCTGGCGTTCCTGCGTCGCGATCCCTCCTCGCATCCACGCAGTGTCACGACGCCCCGGGGCCGCACCCCCGGGGCGTCTGCCGTTCCGGGGCGATGCGCGGGGCGGGCCGGCGGGGCGGGCCGAGGTCAGTCGGCGCCGGCGGGCGCCGCGGGTGCGCCGCGGCGCGAGTCGAGCCCGGGGCGCGTGCGCGTGTAGTCGTGCCAGTAGGCGACGCGATCGGCGTTGACGAACACCGGGGTCCCGATGTTGCGGGTCAGCCGCAGGGCGCCGCCGCCGGCCTCGCGCATGAGCGAGGCCACCTCGTCGACGTCCTCCATCACGAGCAGGGAGTCGTCGCGGTGGCCGCTGAACTTGATGATCGACGGCATCGGCGCCGACGGTAGCGCCCGCTGGGCGCCCGGTCACGGGGCGGAAACACGACGTTCACAGGCCTCCCGGGTCCGGCGTAGGGTTGCGGTCATGACCGACGAGGTGCGCTACGAGCGCCGCGGCGCCGCCGCGCTGCTGACGATCGACCGCCCGGCGCGGCGCAACGCGGTGGACGGGCCGACCGCGGAGCGGCTGCTGGAGGGCTACCGGGCGTTCGAGGCCGACGACGACGCGCGCGTGCTGGTCCTGACCGGCGGCGGTGACGCGGCGTTCTGCGCCGGTGCCGACCTCAAGGCGATCTCGACCTTCGCCGGCCGCCTGGGCGACGTCGCCGCGGGCGCCGAGGGCCCGATGGGCTTCACCCGGCTGACGCCGTCGAAGCCGACGATCGCCGCGATCTCCGGCTGGTGCCTGGCCGGCGGGCTCGAGCTGGCGCTCTGGTGCGACCTGCGCGTGGCCGCCGAGGGCGCGCAGCTCGGCTTCCCCGAGCGGCGCTGGGGCGTCCCGCTGATCGACGGCGGCACGCAGCGGCTGCCCCGGGTCGTCGGGCTCGGGCGCGCGCTCGACCTGATCCTCACCGGGCGGATCATCGGCGCCGACGAGGCGCTGGACATGGGGCTGCTCACCGAGGTCGTGCCCGCGGGCGCGCACGTGACGCGCGCGCTCGAGATCGCCGAGGGCCTCGCCGGCTTCCCGCAGGCGACGATGCTCGCCGACCGGCGCGCGGCGATCGAGGGGCTCGGCCTGCCGCTCGAGGAGGGGCTCGCGCTCGAGGCGCAGGCGGGGCCGCAGGTCTTCCAGGATGCGGTCGAGGGCGCGGGCCGGTTCGCAGCGGGTGCCGGCCGCGGCGGCGCGGGCGCCGGGGTCTGACACCCGTCCGCACCCGGCGCCCGGCGCCGGGGCCTCTGCGACACTCGCCGGGCGTGCGATTCCCGGCGCCCAGGCCGAGTGTGAGCTGGATCGGCGCCGCCCTCGCGGCGCTGCTCGGCCTGCTCGCGGCGCCGGGCGCCGCCCCGGCCTTCAGCGGTTCGGCGATCACCGGCCCCGCGCCGGACGCGCGCCCCGTCTACGACGCCGACCTCGGCCCCGCGGACCCGGAGAACACGCTCGCGGTGCGCGGGACGGTGACCGGCGGCGCCGCGGCCGGCGAGCTGCGCTGCACCTGGCGCGACCCGACGGGCGCGCTGCAGGAGCTGACGCTCGACCCGGGACCCGTGGAGACCACCGGCGGCACGTTCGCCGCCACCACGTCGCTGGCGCCGGTGGCGGGCATCCCCTGCCGCCTGCGGCTCGTACCGCAGGGCGCGAGCCTCGCCGACGAGGAGGCCGCCGCCGCGTTCGGCGGGCCGCGGCTGCTCACCGCGCTGCGCGGCACGACGCCGATCACCGGTCCCGGCAACCCGAACGCCGGCCGGCTGCGCGACGTGAGCGTCGGCGTGGCGCTGCCGGCGGGCGCGGCGCGCTGGGGCGCGGCCACGGCCGTCGGCGCCCCCGCCGCGCTCGAGCCCGTCGAGGGCGCTTCGCCGCGCCGCGGGCGTTCCCCGTTCGCCGGGAACGCGCTGCTCGCGCCCGCGAGCGACCCCGCCGGCGACCCGCGCTCGGGCGTCGTGGTCGACGGGCGCAACGCGTTCGGACCGTGGGCGCTCAGCGCGTTCGACGCGGCGCTCGCCGGGCTCGAGGGCGTGCGGATCGCCGAGCTGCGCGCCGACCCGCTGACGGGCGCGACGACCGCGGTCACCGAGGAGCCGCTGCTCGTCTGCCCCGGAGGGATCCCCTTCGCCGACCTCACGCCCGCCTCGTGCCCGCGCGCCGACGACGCCGGCGTCCGGCTCGAGCGCACCGTGACGACCGGCGCGGACGGGGCCACACTCACCGCGAGCGACCGCTTCATCAGCACCGACGCGCGCGCCCACGCCCTCGAGCTGCGCTACGCCCATCGCCAGTCCGGGGGCCCCGGGGCCTACCGCCTGGGCTGGGAGGCCGGGGCCGGGTTCCGCGCCCGCGCCGCCGGCGAGACGCCGCCGTCGCCTCCCGGGCGCGTGAGCACCGTCGAGCTGCGCGCCGAGGCCGCCGACCCGCTCCCCGGCCCGGCCAACCCGCTCGGCGCAATCACCTTCTCAACGCGTCCCGACGCGCTGCGCTTCACCGGTCCGTCCGCGTTCGAGGCGGCGTTCACGCGCACGGTGCCGGCCGCGGGCGCGCTGCAGATCGTCCAGCGGTTCGCCGCCGCCACGGACGCGGCGGCGCTGGCCGGGCACGTCGCGACGGCCGAGGCGGAGGCCGCGGCGAGCGGCCCGCGGGTGGGATTCACGAGCCCGACGGCCGCCGCCGGCTTCTCGCGCGAGTACGTGCTCACCGGCCGGGCCGAGGCCCCGGGGGCGATCGCCGCCCTCGTCGTCAACGGCCGCCCGGTCCGGCCCGCGGCCGACGGGAGCTTCGCGGTGCCGATGGAGCTGAGCCCGGGGGCGAACCCGGTCAGCGCCGAGGTCACCGACGCGGCCGGCGACCGCGCCGCGACGAGCGCGACGATCGCCTTCTCCCCGCCGCCCGCCTCGGCGAGCTACCTGCGCCCGGTCTACCGGCGCGGCGTGGTGACGCTGCCGGTCACCTGCCAGGCGCTCGCCGGGACCTCGTGCGTCGTGCGCAGCACGCTGAGCGCGCGCTTCAAGCGCAAGATCGGGCGGCGCGCCCGGTTCAAGACGGTCGTGCTCCAGCGGCTGCAGATCACCGTGCCGGCCGGCACGTCGACCGTCGCGCGGATCCGCGTGGGCGCGCGCAACCGCGCGCTCGTGCGCAAGTACCGGCGGCTGCGCGCGCGGCTCGAGCTGGTCCAGGACGGGGTGACCACCACCGCCGGCAAGCCCGCGCGGCGGTGGTACGGCGTGACCCTGAAATAGTCCTTTCCCGCGGCCGTCGCCCGCCGGGTAGGGTTGCCCGCCATGGAGGAGAAGACCTACTTCGTCACGGGAGCCACGGGCTTCATCGGGCGCAACCTCGTCGAGCGCCTGCTGGAACGCGGCGGCGACGTCCACGTGCTGGTGCGCGAGGGCTCGCGCGAGCGGCTCGACGCGCTGATCGAGCGCTGGGGGGCCCAGGGCCGCGTGCACCCGGTGACCGGCGACCTGCAGGCCGTGAAGCTCGGGATCGACCAGGCCTGGATCGACGAGCACCGCGGGAAGGTGGACCACGTCTTCCACCTCGCGGCGATCTACGACATGACCGCGCCGGACGAGGTGAACGAGGCGCTGAACGTCGGCGGCACGCAGCAGCTCGTCAACCTCGTCAACGACCTGCAGCCCGGGCACCTGCACCACGTCTCGTCGGTCGCGGCGGCGGGCGCCTACAAGGGCCTCTTCCGCGAGGACATGTTCGACGAGGGCCAGAAGCTGCCCTCCCCCTACCACCGCACGAAGTTCGAGTCCGAGCGGCTCGTGCGCGACGAGACGAACGTGCCGTGGACGGTCTACCGCCCCGCGATCGTCGTCGGCGACTCGCGCACCGGCGAGATGGACAAGGTCGACGGGCCCTACTACTTCTTCAAGGCGATCCAGAAGGCGCGCGACACGCTCCCGCAGTGGTTCCCGCTGGCGGGCCCGGAGGTCGGCGACACGAACATCGTGCCGGTCGACTACGTCGCCGACGCGCTCGACGCGCTCGCCCACCAGGAGGGCCACGCGGGCCAGGCGTTCCACCTCGCCGCGCCGCGGATGACGCCCTCGGGCGAGGCGCTGAACCACTTCGCCGCCGCCGCCCACGCACCGCAGCTCGCGCTGCGGGTGGACTCGAAGCTGCTCGACGCGCTGCCCAAGGGCACGTTCTCGATGCTCATGCAGCTGCCGGCCCTGAAGGGCGTGCGCAAGGCGGTGCTCGAGGACTTCGGCATCCCGGACGAGATCGTCGGCCACATGGGCTTCTCGTGCTCGTTCGACACGCGCGACACCGAGCGCGCGCTGGCGGGCACGGGCATCGAGGTGCCCGAGCTCGACTCCTACGCGGAGCGGATCTGGGACTACTGGGAGCGCAACCTCGACCCGGACCTCTTCAAGGACCGCTCGCTGTCCGCGGCGGTCAACGGGCGCACCGTCGTGATCACGGGCGCCTCGTCGGGCATCGGCAAGGCGGCGGCGCTGAAGATCGCCAAGGCCGGCGGCATCCCGCTGCTCGTCGCCCGCGGGCGCGAGAAGCTCGAGGAGACGAAGGCCGAGATCGAGGCGGCCGGCGGGACCGCGTACGTGTACACCGCAGACCTCGCCGAGATGGACTCGATCGAGGCGCTCGTCGAGGAGCTGCTGGCCGAGCACGCGTCGATCGACATGATCGTCAACAACGCGGGGCGCTCGATCCGCCGCTCGCTCGAGCTCAGCCTCGACCGCTTCCACGACTACGAGCGCACGATGCAGCTGAACTACTTCGGCGCGATCAAGCTCGTGATGGGCCTGCTCCCGCACATGACCGAGCGGCGCTTCGGCCACATCGTGAACGTCAGCTCGATCGGCGCGCAGACCAACCCGCCGCGGTTCAGCGCCTACGTCGCCTCGAAGGCGGCGCTCGACGCGTGGACGCGCGTGGTCTCCTCCGAGCTGATCGGCAAGAACATCACGTTCACGACGATCCACATGCCGCTCGTGCGCACGCCGATGATCGCGCCGACGAAGATCTACGACTCGTTCCCGACGATCTCGCCCGACGAGGCCGGCGACATGATCTGCGAGGCGATCCGCAGCAAGCCCAAGACGATCAACACCCGCCTGGGGACGTTCGGCGAGGTCGCCTACGCGCTCGCGCCGAAGGCCGTCGACCAGATCCTCCACGCCGCCTACAAGGTGTTCCCCGACTCGGCCGCCGCCAAGGGCCAGAAGGACCCGAACGAGCGCGCCTCGATGGAGCAGATCGCGATGGCGAACCTCATGAAGGGCGTGCACTGGTAGGGACCGGCGGGCCGCCGAGGACCGTGCGACGAGACCGCCGAGGCGAGGTTCGACGGCCCTGGCCCTGGGCGTGGCGGATCCTGCCGGACCATCAGGGTGGATCCGCCGCGCTTAGCGATGCGGCGGGCGGAGACCGTCATGC
>JALOLQ010000091.1 GCA_025455895.1 Solirubrobacteraceae bacterium | reverse complement strand
TGTCGACGACGACCCAGACCTCGCCGGCCGTGTAGGGGCCCGCGTACGGGCCGTCCACGTCCGCGCTCGGGACGACGAGCGGGGCGTCGTCGTCGTCGGCCGGGTCGGCGAGCGGGACGGGGTCGCCGGCCTCGAGCCCGAGCAGCTCGCGGATCACGGCCTCGGTCTCCGCGTAGGCGCCCTCGCCGTGGTGGACGTCGGCGAGCCGCAGGCGCGGGGCGAACAGGTAGCGCGCCGGCCAGCCCGGGTTCGCGTAGGCCCGCCAGAGCTCGAAGCCCGGGTCGAGCGCGATCGCGAACGCGAACCCGAGGCGCTCGATCGCCGCGCGCGCGAGCGCCTCGTCGTTGCCGGCGTCGAAGGCCGAGGCATGGACGCCGATCACGCGCAGCCCGGCCTCGGCGTAGCGGGCGTCCCACGCGCTCAGGTAGGGGAGGGTGCGCAGCGAGGAGGGGTGGCAGACGTCCCAGAAGGCGACCAGCACCGGCCGCGTGGCCTGCTGCTCCATCCGCAGCCCGGCCACGTTGACCCAGCCCAGATCCTTCGGGAAGCGCGGCGCCACGATGGTGTCCACCGGGGGGCGCATGCGGGGCGGACGCTAGCATCGCTCGCCGCTTGAGCCGTCCCGCGATCCCCGTGCCGGACCCGCCGCTCCAGGACGGCGTGATCGCGCTGCGTCCCTGGTCGGAGGCGGACGTGCCCGCGCTCGTCGCCTCGTGCTCGGACGAGCAGACCCTGCGCTTCACCTCGGTGCCCACGCCCTACACGCCCGAGGACGCGCGGCTGTTCGTGGGAGCGGGCCATACCGAGGCGGCGCTGCCGCTCGCGGTCGTCGAGGCCGGCGATCCCGCGGCGGTGCTCGGCGCGGTCGGCCTGCACGCCGTCGACCGCTCGCGCGGGCGCGGCGAGATCGGCTACTGGACCTCGCCCTGGGCCCGCCGGCGCGGCATCGCCACCCGCTCGCTCACGCTGCTCTCGGGCTGGGCGCTGGACCGGTCCGGCCTCGGCCTCGTGCGGCTCGAGCTGTACGCGGAGCCGGTGAATCTCGCCTCCCAGGAGGTCGCCCGGCTGGCCGGCTACGTCCAGGGCGACCTCGTCCGCGGCGGCATCGCGCTGCGCGGCCGGCGCCGCGACGTGCTGCGCTTCGTGCTCACCCGAACCTAGGAACCTGCGCAACCTTCGGCCCGTTCCGGGTATATATGGGTATCCAAGCCCCTGAGCAGGAGGAATGATGCGGAGAGTCACTCTGCTGGCGGCGGCCACGATGGCTGCTGCTCTGATGATGGTCCCGTCGGCGGTTGCGCAGGTCGCGGCCCCGACGCAGCTGTTCGACGCGAGCATCTCGCCGAACAAGGTCGGCACGGCCAAGAAGCCGGCCAACCTCACCCTGAAGGTCCGTCCGTACTTCGACTTCAACCAGATCGCCGGCGTGTTCGACCAGGGCGGCGAGTTCGCCACGGTGGCCGCCAAGGTCAAGTTCGACAAGAACGCCGTCTTCAACGGCAAGTTCTTCCCGCAGTGCGCGCGTGACCGCGTGTTCAACGCGGGCGGCAAGGCCAACTGCCCGAGCGGCGCCAAGGTCGGCACCGGCAAGGCGACCGCGTACGCGGCGGCCGTGAAGGTCACCGAGTCCGTCTCGGTCGAGATCTGGAACGGCCCGATCAAGCCCGGCACCGCCGGCACGGTGTTCCTGAAGATCAAGAACATCGACGGCCCGGTGGACGTGAACGACGTCCTCGAGGGCACGCTGCGCAAGGTCTCCGGCGACCCGAAGTACGGCTTCGAGCTCACCGTGAACGTTCCGGAGCAGATCCAGAAGCCGGCCCCCGGCGTCTTCGCCGTCGTGACCGACTTCAACACCACGGTCAAGGCCCGCCCGGTCAAGCGCGGCAAGGGCAAGCGCGCCAAGACCTACCCGTACATCTCGATCAAGGGCTGCAACACGGGCAACCTCCTCTGGTTCTCGTACACCGGCACGTTCGTCAACGAGACGAACACCCAGACCGAGCAGACGGTCGAGAAGTCGCAGGCCTGCCGCAAGTAGCGCGCACGCCGCATCTGAGTCTCGGTATCGGGGCGGGCCCACGGGCCCGCCCCGTATCGTTCCCGGGCGCATGTCCCGGCCCCGCCTGACGGCCGCAGCGGCCTCGGCGGCCGTCCTCGCCCTGCTCGCGCTGCCCGCGGGCGCCTCCGCGCACGGCATCGCCCAGCGCGCCGACCTCCCGATCCCCGAGTGGCTGTTCGCCTGGGGCGCCGCGCTGGTGCTGCTGGCCTCGTTCGCGGCGCTCGCGGTCCTCTGGCCGCGCCCGGTGCTCGCCGGGCTCGGCGAGCGCCACCTGCTCACCGTCCCGCGGGTGCTCGAGGTCCTCGCCGGGCTGCTCGGGATCGGCGCGTTCGCCGTCGTGGTCTACGCGGGCCTGGCCGGCAACCAGACGGCCACGGCGAACCTCGCGCCGACGGCGATCTTCGTGCTCTTCTGGGTCGGGATCCCGGTGGCGAGCGTCCTGGTCGGCGACGTGTGGGCGGCGCTGAGCCCGTGGCGCGCGCTCGCGCGGGGAGCGGGCTGGGCCGCGCAGCGCCTGGCCGGTCCCGGCGGGCTGCCCGAGCCGATGGCCTACCCGGAGCGGCTCGGGCGCTGGCCCGCGGCGGCCGGCGTCGTCGCCTTCGCCTGGGTCGAGCTCGTGTACGTCAACCGCGACGTGCCCGAGTCGCTCGCGCTGCTGGCGCTCGGCTACGCGCTCGTGATGCTCGTCGGCATGAGCCTCTACGGGGTCGAGCCGTGGACGCGCAACGCGGACGCGTTCGCCGTCGCCTTCGGCGTGCTCGCGCTGCTCGCGCCGCTGCGCTGGGAGCGGCGCCGGGTGGCGCTGCGCGCGCCGCTCGCCGGCGCCATCGCGATGCCGCAGGTCGCCGGGGCGAGCGCCGTCGTGCTGGCGCTGATCGGCACCACGACCTTCGACGGCTTCAGCCAGGGCGGGATCTGGACCGGGGAGGACGGGCTCGCCCAGCGCCTCACCGACGCCTTCGAGGGCGCCGGCTTCGGGCCCGAGGTCGCGGTGCAGGCCGCGTACACCGTGGGCCTGCTGGTGATCGTGGCGCTCGTCGGCGGGCTCTACCGGCTCGGGGTGGCGGGCATGCGGTCGGTCGGCGGGCCGGAGCACGACACGCGCGACCTCGCACGGCGCTTCGCGCACGCGCTGATCCCGATCGCCTTCGCCTACCTGCTCGCGCACTACTTCTCGCTGCTGGCCTTCCAGGGCCAGGCGCTGGGCTACCTGATCTCCGACCCGCTCGGCGAGGGCGCGGACCTCTTCGGCACCGCGTCGGCGACGATCGACTACGGCCTCGTCTCGGCGAACGCGATCTGGTACGTGCAGGTCGCCGCGCTCGTGATCGGCCACGTCGGCGGCCTGATCCTCGCGCACGACCGCGCGCTGGAGACGTGGAGCGAGCCGCGGACGGCCACGCGCTCGCAATACTGGATGCTGCTCGTGATGATCGCCTTCACCTGCCTGGGCCTCTGGATCCTGTCGGCGGCCTCGCAATGACCCCGCTCGCCCACACCGGCCACTGGTACCACACGCTGCTCTACGTGGCGCCCGTGGTGCTGATCGCCGCGGGCCTGTGGTGGAGCGGGCGGCGCGAGGCGCGCGAGCGGGCCGCGCGCGAGGCCGCGCGCCGCGAGCGCGAGGCCGCGCCGACCTCGACGCCGTAGGAGCTACGCGCCTTCGGCGGCCAGCGTGCGCAGATCGCGCGCGAGGGCCTCGGGCGTGAGCTGGTCGATCGGGAAGCCGACCCGCTGGCGCCCGTCGGCGCCGAGCAGCACCACCGAGGCGGAGTGCTCGCGCCCGTCCTCCTGCGGCTGGATGCCGAACGTGCGCCAGACGCGCTGCAGCTCGGCCTCGTCGCCGAGCAGGAAGTCCATCCGCCCGGTCATCCGCTGCTCGGCGAGGAACCGCTCGGCGCGCGCGGGCGTGTCGTTCGCCGGATCCACGCTGATCGCGTACACCGGGACGTCCTCGCCGAGCTCGTCGAGCGCCCCGCGGATCTGCGCGGTCATCGTCGGGCAGTCGTTCTCGCAGGTCGTGTACATGAAGCTCACGATCGCCGGGCCGCCGCGCGCGTCCGCGACGCGCACCTGCTCGCCGTCCTGGTTCTTCAGCGTCACGTCGACGGGCGGGGCCGGCGGGCGGATCGCGCCCGCGAAGCCGCTGGTGACCTGCGGCTCCGTGCCGGTGTCGCCCGGGTCGCTCGTGAGCAGAACGATCAGCATCCCGGCCAGGAGCAGCAGGGAGCCGGCGAGCACGGACAGGCGGACGCGCGGGTTCAACATGCCCGCCCGAGGGTAGGCGCCGATCCCGGCGCGTGCGTCGCCGTGGCGCGGCGGCGCGCCTCAGGCCTCGACGAGCCCGCGGCGGATCGCGTAGCGCACGAGCTCGACCCGGTCGCGCATCCCGAGCTTGCGCAGGATGTTGCCGCGGTGCGACTCGACCGTCTTCTCGCTGAGGTGCAGGATCTCGCCGATCTCGCGGTTCGTGTGCGCCTCGGCGATGAGCTTCACGACCTCCTGCTCGCGCGGGCTGAGCGCCTCGCGCGGGCCGGCGGACTCGTCGGCCATCCACTCGCGCAGCAGCGTGCCGGTCGCGGCGTTCGTGAGGAACGGCTCGCCGCGGGTGACGGCGCCGACCGCGTCGACGAGGTCCTGGTCGGCCTCGCGCTTGAGCACGTAGCCCGAGGCGCCCGCCTTCAGCGCCTCGAACACGTAGCGCTCGTCGTCGTGCATCGAGAGCACGAGCACGCCGATCTCCGGGGCGTGCGCCTTGATCTCGCGCGCCGCCTGCAGGCCGGTGAGCCGCGGCATCGCGACGTCGAGGATCGCGACGTCGGGCCGCAGCGCGAGCGCCCGCTCGACCGCCTCCGCGCCGTCGGCGGCCTCGCCGACGACCTCGACGCCCGGCTGGCGCTCGAGCAGCAGCCGCAGGCCGCCGCGGACGATGCCGTGGTCGTCGGCGATCAGGATCCGGGTGACGCTCACGAGGCCGCCTCCAGGCGCAGCTCGACGGTGGTGCCGCCGCGCGGGGCGGAGCGGACGGCGAGCGAGCCGCCCGCCAGCGCCGCGCGCTCGCGCATCCCCAGCAGGCCGTGGCCGCCCGGCGCGGCGCCCCTGGGCAGCCCGCGGCCGTCGTCGGAGATCCGTGCGACCGTCGCCCCGCCGTCGCGGGCGAGCGCGACCTGCACGTGCCCGGCGTCCGCGTGCTGCGCGACGTTCGAGAGGCTCTCCTGGACGACGCGGTAGACGACGATCTGCTGCTCGGGGGCGAGCGCGTCGAGGTCGGCGCCCGCGACGTCGAGGTCGGCCGCGACCCCCGTCTGGCGCGCGAACTCGGCGACCTTCGTCTTCAGCGCGGCGGCGAGGCCGTGGTCGTCGAGCGCCGCCGGGCGCAGCTCGCGGGCGAGCCCCAGCAGCTCCTCGATCGCCTGCGTCGCCGCGCGCTGGGTCTCGCGCAGCTCCTCCTGGAGCTCCGGCGGCGCGTCGAGCGCGGTCGCCTGCAGGCGCAGCAGGACGCCGGTCAGCGCCTGGTTGGCCTCGTCGTGCAGGTCGCGGGCGATCCGCGCGCGCTCGGACTCCTGTGCGCGCAGGACGGCGCTCGCCGTGCGCGCGCGCTGCTCCTCGAGGCGGTCGAGCATCCGCTCGAAGGCGTGATTGAGACGCGCGACCTCCTCGGTCTCCGCCGCGGGGAGTCGCGGGCGGGTGCGCGAGTCCGCTCCGCCGACCCGCTCCATCGTCGAGATCAGCTGCTCGAGCGGCGCGAACCGGCGGCGCAGGACGAAGCCGTTGACGAGCACCGTCGCGAGGATCGCCGCGATCAGGACGAGGAACCGGCGCTGGTCGTCGGCCGGACCCGGGTTGAGGTTCGCGGCGACGCTCGCGGCGAGCACCGTCGCCGCGATCAGCGCGGTGTTCACGGCGAGCACCTGGACGACCAGGGACGGGCGGGTGAGGCGCCGGCGGCGCCGATGCGGGATCCGGAGGGCCATGGTTGGGGTCCAGACCCCATATCGGCCGCTCGGGCGCCCGCCGATACCCCGGGTGACGCACACTCCCCCCACCGCCGCCGCCGAGCCTTCCCCCGCTTTCCCGGCGCACGGCGCGCAGTGACCTCCGATCGAGGCATGAGGGGCGCTCTCCCGGCAGCGGGGAGGGCGCCCCTCTTGCGTTTCGGGGTGTACCGGGCGCCGGTCCCGTAGGGCTCGCGGAGACCGCTCCGCGCTGCCATCGGCTTCCGGCCCACGTGGGCCGGAACCCGATACGCAGCGCCCGCTTCATCACGTCATGGACAAGCCATGACGTGTCCTGCCAGGGGGCCGATGACGCCTGCACCCTGGGCGTGTGGTGGTCGTCCGTGGTCCTGGCGGGCGACGGTT